>CAMBZE010000005.1 GCA_945872425.1 Methylotenera oryzisoli
ATTAACCGCTGACATGTTCACCTAGTGATGCCATATCATTGTGCTCAACCCATTTTCGAATGCGGTTTGCGTCACCTATCCTTGACATCTTACCTACCGAGTCAAGCAACACAATAATCATAGGTTGCCCAGAAATTTCCGCCTGCATGACGAGGCAGCGACCTGCCTCGTTGATAAACCCTGTTTTTGATAGCCCTATCGTCCAACTACCACCGCGTACTAAAGCATTTGTGTTTACAAAGTTAATCGGGTTGTGACGTCCACTCAAGGTAACTTCCTGTGAAGGCAGTGTGCTAACTTGACGAATCTCCGGGTAGTGATAAGCGGCATTCACCATTTTCACTAAATCTTCAGCCGTAGAAACATTACTACTATCTAGTCCGGTAGCATCTACGAAATATGTAGATTTCATCCCTAGAAATTTCGCCTTATTATTCATGGCGGTTACAAATGCAGTCACGCCACCAGGATAATTGCGCCCCAATGATGATGCTGCACGGTTTTCCGAAGCCATTAACGCCAATTGCAATAATTCGCCACGTGTAAGCGTCGTGCCAACGCCTAACCTCGAACCTGTGCCTTTAAGATGATCGACATCCTCATTGGCGATATAGATCAAATCGTCCATGGGCAGGTGCGCATCCAGCAACACCATTGCTGTCATCAACTTGGTGAGTGAAGCAATCGGCGTGGGTAAATCTGTATTTTTTGCATACACAGTTTCACCCGTTAACTGGTTGATCACTAGCGCTTTAGCAGAAGCAAGCTTGAGCGGTGCAGTACCATCATACGTGTCAACGACAGCCTTGCGCGCGCGTATGCGATGATGAATTTTGCGGCTACCGGATTTATATTTTACAGTTTTATGCTTGTGACTGGATGACAGCTGCTTATGAGATTTTTTACTCACCGCATGTGAAGTCATAGGCGCAAAGCTTAGCATTGCCGCCATATAAAAAAGAAAGAGTTTACACACCAATTTTTTCATTACTTCGTTTCATCTCATGGAGTTACGGCTTGATACTATATAAAAACTTTAACTTTGTCATCAACAAATCACATTTTATTTCAAAAATGCACTAAATTTTGCATTTGTTCACGCAAAAGTAAGCACCGATAAAGAAAAGTCTAGTCTGTAGCCTTGGTTGATTTTACCTGGTAGCCACGATCTCGGTAAAACTTAAAACGAACTCGAGCGGCAGTTTTATCCGCTTCATCCATCCCCACAAGCTCAACCAGATATCTAAAACGGCTAAAAAATGGTGGGTGATCAACTTGTAGATTGATCAAAATATCATCTTGCATCAAGTGCTGGCCATCTACATCTATAATAATAGGCGCATATTGGCTCATCACATCATCAGGCTTAGCGGTCGGCAAAAAACTAGTGGCTGATTGCTGCCACAGTTGTTGCTGCAACTGATTACCCATCTCTTTATCTTGAACAAGAACCGTTAATTGGCGACCTCTAGCCACGGCTTTTTCACAAAGTTCAGCCACTTTCGCTAACTTATCCGATACATTGAAAAAAAACTCTACTTGCGTCATCAGTAAGTGCTATTTATTAGCCTTTTTTGCACGTGCTACCAAAAACTCTGTCAGCAATGGCACCGGACGACCCGTGCCACCTTTTTCCTTGCCTGATTTCCATGCAGTGCCAGCAATATCCAAATGCGCCCACTCGTATTTTTTAGTAAATCGGGATAAGAAACAGGCCGCCGTAATACTGCCTGCTGCGCGTCCGCCAATATTTGCCATATCGGCAAAGTTGCTATCCAGTTGCGGTTGATAGTCATCCCACATTGGCATATGCCAAGCACGATCTAACGCGGTTTCACCGGCCTGCAACAACTCTTTTGCCAAGTCCTCATTGTTACTGAATAAACCGCTGGCATGGTGCCCCAACGCGATGACGCACGCGCCAGTCAACGTTGCAATATCCACCACAGCGCTTGGCTCAAAACGCTCTGCGTAAGTAAGCGCATCGCACAGAATCAAACGTCCTTCGGCATCGGTATTTAGCACCTCAATAGTTAAACCAGACATGCTGGTTAATACATCACCGGGGCGTGTTGCACGGCCATCCGGCATATTCTCGCAGGTAGGAATAATGCCAATCACGTTTAGGCTCAAGTTCATTTCAGCAATAGCCCTAAATGTGCCTAGCACACTGGCCGCACCGCACATATCGTATTTCATTTCATCCATCTCGGCGCCTGGCTTTAATGAAACACCCCCTGTATCAAAAGTAATGCCCTTGCCCACCAGCACCACCGGTTTTTGATTTTTTTTGCCTTTTAGATGTTGCAGCACAATGAGTTTAGGCGGCTCTGCGCTGCCCTGCGCCACACCCAAAAATGAACCCATGCCTAGTTTTTTCAGCGCATCCCGCTCCAAGACTTCAATTTGCAACCCATAACGCTTACCTAACGCCACAGCCTGCTCTGCAAGGTATGTCGGTGTACATACATTCGGCGGTAAGTTTCCCAAATCTTTTGTTAAACTTATCCCTGCGGCAAGTGCCTTACCTTCAGCCAAGCCCGCTTCAGCCGCGCTTAATTCTTTAGCATCAGTAATATTGATGGTTAATTTTTTAATGCACTTTTTAGAAGATTTTTCTTCTGCCGCTTCTTTTTTACGTTTAATCGCATCAAAACGATACGTTGCGTCCAGCGCCACCTCGGTCAGATGCGCGACTTTCCAATGAATACTCAACTTTTTTACTGGCAGTTCCGCCAAAAAGCTCACAGCTTCACTTGCGCCACTAGCGACTACCGCTTTAACTGAAGCGCGTACGGCTTTGCAATATTGTTTTTCAGCGAAGTCGCCTGGCTTGCCTAATCCAACCAGCAACACACGTTCACTTTGCGTACCCGGCACATTGTGTAGCATCAAAGTCGCATCTAACTTGCCATCCAAATCGCCGCGCTTAAGAATATTCGTAATATATCCATCGGAAGCATCGTCAATAGCTTGCGCTGCATTTGATAATTCATGTGATTCATACACCCCAACAATGACACAATTGCTACGCAGTTTTTCCGCATTGCCCGTTTTTATGCTAAATTCCATCTAGTGACACCCTTGATTCTGTTGTTTGTTAAATTATCTCGTGTTTTACACGTAATTCATAGTCGTAAATAAATGGTTATAAATAAATCTTATGCTCTTTAGGCGCTCCCTTTTACAAGAACTTATCTCAACCGCAGCAGGCGCTTTTCTCATTTTGATCGGCATTGTCGTGGCGCAGCGTGCCGGCCATTTAATTCGCCTTGCTGCAAAAGGCACGTTACCAAACGATGCCATTGCAACCATGTTAGGTTTCAACCTAGTAAAGTTTCTACCCATGATACTATCACTCACGCTATTCTTGGCGGTGTTGATGACGCTATCGCGCTGGTATCGTGATTCTGAAATGACCATTTGGTTTAGCAGTGGGTTGAGTATCAACAGTTGGGTACGCCCCGTACTGATTTTTGCCGCTCCAGTCATTGCGCTTATTTCTATTCTAAGCTTGTTTATTACGCCTTGGGCGACCAGTCAAGGTGAAGGCTATCTTACGCAGCTTAAAAGTCGAGATGAATTAGCTGCTATCAGCCCTGGGGTATTCAAAGAATCAAGCAATGGTGAACGTGTATTTTTTATTGAAAGTTTTGATGAATTAGGCAACGTGGTTAAAAATATTTTTGTTCAATCAATGCAGCATCAAAAATTAGGAATTATTGTTGCCGCACAAGGCAGTCGTTTTATAGAAAAAAATGGCGATCATTTTTTACTCATGCAAAATGGGCGGCGCTATCAAGGAGCAAGAGGCACCGCAGAATTTTCTACTACAGAGTTTGAAAGTTACGCCATCCGCGTTGAATCTTCTGAAGCAAAACAAGCCCCCCCCAGCACCCAATCAAAATCAAGTCGCGAGTTGCTGCAAAATAATGACCGCGTAAACCACGCCGAGTTGCAATGGAGATTTGCCATTCCCATTTCCGCACTTGTGCTTTCTTTACTTGCCATCCCATTAAGCGCACTAGACCCACGCGCTGGGCGCTCTGCCAATTTTGCACTGGCGCTGATCATCTACATTATCTATAACAACCTGTTAGGCATCATGCAAGCTTGGGTTGCACAAGGAAAAGTTAGCGCAATTATTGGGTTGTGGCCGGTACATTTGTTTTTTTTAACACTTGCCATCTACATGTTTTACCGACGCACATTTCAGCTACCAATTTTGCCTGACTTTTTCTCAATATCGTGGTCAAAAAATCGCCCTCGGCAATAACGTCGCGACATCAATTTATCCATGAAAATTATTACACGATATTTGCTTAAAGAAATCACGGCCAATGTGCTGCTCATCACACTCGCACTCATTGCCATGTTTTTATTTTTTGATTTAATACAAGAGTTGGAGAGCCTAGGTCGCGGCAATTATGGCTTGGGTAAAATAATGCTATTTGTTTTACTAAGCGCCCCTGGTCATATTTACGAAGTAATGCCGGTCGCAGTACTTGTTGGATGCATGTATAGTCTGGGGCAGTTTGCTCACCACTCCGAACTCGTCATACTCAGAGTCAGCGGTATTTCGCTATTAAATATTGCACTTTCTCTTTTGAAAATAGGCTTGATATTCACCCTGATCACTTTTTTAGTGGGTGAATTCATCACCCCGTTAAGCGAGAAAATGGCGCAACGTATGCGCATCAAAGCCACTGATTCAGTAATTGCGCAAGATTTTAGATCTGGTCTTTGGGTGAAAGACGGCAATAGTTTTGTCAATGTAGAAGAGGTGTTGGCGGATACCACACTGCTCAACATTCATATTTACGAATTTGACCAAAAATTCAGGTTACGCACTGGCAGTCACGCTAAAAGTGGACAATTTGAAAAAGAGCAATGGACACTTAAAAAAGTCACACAAACGCATTTTGATAAAGATGCCAACCATGTTAATCAATTAGAAAAAGTCACATGGCATTCACTTATCCGCCCGGAATTACTTAATGTGCTTTTGGTATTGCCGGAGAAAATGTCAGCCTGGAATTTATATTCCTACATCAATCATTTAACCATCAATAAACAAAAAGCCACCCGTTATAAAATGGCACTTTGGGCAAAATTGATTTATCCGCTAGCTTGCCTGGTCATGGTAATTCTAGCGTTACCTTTTGGGTTTATGCAGCAACGCAGTACTGGCGCCAGTACTAAAATATTTGTAGGTATTATGCTGGGAGTGCTGTATCAAATACTCAATCGAACATTTGTACATTTAGGCTTATTAAATGACTGGCCACCGCTATTTAGCGCCATTGTACCGACCATTTTATTTTTAATAGCCGGTCTCAGCATGATGTACTACGTGGATCGCAGATAACTTGTAACTCTGGGCTACCTAGTCTGGCGTCTGCTTATTTTTGATTGGGAAGTATGATAATTTTGTTTTTCAGCAATCTATCATGCAAAAACAGCTTGTCACTATCAACCAACGCCCATAAAAACCCCAAGCCAAACAAAACCAGACTCGCGCTCGCCAAGAGGTATCGCGCAACCGCTGCATTCAAGGTAAGTAATTCAGCCCTTTGATTGACTATTTTTAGTCGCCAAGCTTGCATGGCCAGTGTCTGCCCGGTTTTCAGCCAACACCTTGTAAAGTATGCGCCCACGGCAAACCACAAAAACAGTTGCAACAAGAAACGCTTTACCCCATGCGTTGCATCGCCTGCAACCCACAAAAAAAGTCCTACACATACAAAACCAAGTGCGATTACGGTCAATCCCTCATACACAAGACAAGCTATAAGCTTGAACACACCTGGGACTGCAGTTTGTTTTTTTTGTTCGTTATTCACAGCATCAATTCAAGTCAGCATCTGTATAAGTATCCGGTGACTCTGCACGTAATCTTGCACGCTCTGATTCAGGTAGTTTCTGATATTCCTGCCATTTTTTGCGTAGCTCAACCTTTTTGTCTGCGGGTAAAGATTGAAACTGCTGGTGCCTTTTTCTGGCATTCTCTCGTTCATAGGGCGTCATTCTGCTCCAATTTGAAAGTCGTTTTTTTACCAACTCTTGCTTATTGGCATTCATTTTTGGGTAATCGCGCGCAATATCCAGCATTTTTTCACGTTGCCATGGTCGCAACGTATCCCACTCCGAGGCGAGCGGCTTTAACACTTGCTGCTGCTCATCCGTTAACTGCGCCCAAACTGCGTTGGCCTCATCCGCCATCGCCAACCCGCTAAAAAATAAAGCCAATAATAATATCGCGCCTGTTAATCTCAATTGGATCCTAACCATGCATTAAACCCTTTATCTGCATAAGCCTCTGGTGGTAAGTCTGATGCCAATAAGAATGCATCACTATTTTCTAAATGATGATTAAAACCAAATTGTTGCACTGCAAAAAAGGTCAGAAGTACTGCGCCAATCATGAGTACGGCAGATACCCGCTTATGATGTCCGAAATACTCTCCCACATGATGACCAAGCCACTGCAAAACACTACCACTTTGATTGATACCATGATGACCAATCGCTTGTGTTTGCAAGCTAGTCAATTGATTAACTGCAAGACTACGTGCAGCCGCCAGGCGCTGCTTCTCAGGTGCGGTCAGCTGTTGCGCACGATTATTCAATAACTCAATGATATTGTTTGCGATTTGCTTTTCTACCATCGCATTAGTGTCTTGCTCATTATTTACGTTTGTCATTTTATTTTGATGTGTACTCATTGCTTGCTTCTAGCTTCCCTAGTTTATCCAAGCCTTGTCTTTTTAACTCTGCTGCCAATGCATGAACCGCCCGAGAGCAGTGCGTTTTAACACTTCCACCCGAGCAGCCCATAATGCTGGCTGTTTCAGCCACATCCATATCCTCCCAGTAACGCAGCACAAAGGCTTCTCGTTGACGTGCAGGCAATTTTTCCAGTGCGCGCTCAATTAGCTGAATCGTTTGGCTGCGCGCTAACTGAGCAGAAGGCTCATCGCTATCATCTTCAACATCAATCGTTTCTAATGGATCCCGATCTTCGCCATCTTCCGTGCTGCCGCCAAACGAAGAGAGTAAAGTGGTCCATAAATTACGCACCTTTTGTCTGCGCCAGTAATCTCGCATCGTATTCTGCAGAATGCGCTGAAACAACATCGGAAACTCTGTTGCAGAATGATTGCCGTATTTTTCTGCTAATTTCATCATGGCATCTTGCACAATATCAAGTGCAGCATGATCATCGCGCACAGCATAAGTTGCCTGTCTGTATGCACGACGTTCTACTGCCACAAGAAAATCAGAAAGCTCTTTAGATGTTGCCATTTAAAAGTATGATGATCATGAATATTAGCGAATAAATTTCATGTGGAAACTAATTTTTCTCGGCGTAGCTATTTGGTAATGATTTACATTTTTAGGCAACTGGTGAATCAGTCGCAACCTGTCAGCATGACGCCTTACGTCAACACCAGTAGCAGGTAAGTCACGTAAATAGCGCCATTGACCAGCAAATGCCATACTCTTAAGCCACCTTTGGCTACTAGGTATCTTAACCAAATAGCCGCTGCTAACGTGAGCAGAATAGCCAGTAGCACCTCTTTACTCGGTGCCCATGGCGTAAGCATAATACCGATGGCGGGTAATAATGTGCCTTGAAACACCATCGCGCCGGTAATGTTACCAAAAGCCAAAGTATCTTTGCCTTTGCGTATCCACAGGATGCTATTCACTTTTTCCGGCAATTCAGTCGCAATTGGAATAATTAACAAAGATAGCAATAATGCTGAAATGCCCAATAAATGCGATGCCTCTTCCACACCACCAATAAAGCCTTTTGCCCCTGCCACCAGCAAGCCCAAGCCTAAAAGCAACTGTACGACAATCACCCCCATGTTATTGGGCAAGCCAACTTTGCACAAAAACATCTCCCCACCGGCTTCTGTGGCATGACCATCATTCACCAGCGCCTTGGATGCGCGCAAAGTGAGCATCACATAAACAAAGTAAATTAACACCATGCAAAAACCCAAGCTGTAACGCACGGCGATCAGAGTGTGTGGCACAAACATTGCGATTGCAGCAAAACTAAAAGCGATAATGAAAAAATTAAGATCACGCATCAGCCCTGTACGCTCAGGCCTTAAATGACCTTGAGTGCCGCGATGCTTCCATACTGAAACTGCCATGAGGCAAATAGAGAGTGTTGCCAACATCAGTGGCGCACCCAAAATTGCCCCTACGCCAATTTCTTCATTGGTTGCTGCATTTTGTGTGCCCGCAAGCAAGGCAAGCAAAGGTACGGAAGTTTCCGGTAAGGCGGTGCCAACAGCGGCGAACAATGACCCGGTTACCCCTTCTGAAATGCCTAGCTTCTCACCCAAATGCTCAAGCGCGTTGGTAAAAACTTCTGCTGCAACTAAAATTACCAGCAACATGACTAGCAGCTCTAAAAATACCATTGCGATTTTTCCTTAAAAACGTATAAATTCTATAATGATGGCATTCTAAACTAAAATGCGCCTAAAATTAGCCCTTATGGAAACTTACCTGATCAATGAAGTCGGCTTCGCGATGGGCGCGCAATTGATTGCTTCACCCAATTTTGACGCTCGTCCAGACACTGAGATTTGTTTAATTGTGATTCACAACATCAGTCTGCCGCCAAGCCAATATGGTGGCAACGGTATTGTTGAGTTATTTACTAATCAATTAAACCCTGACGAACACCCTTATTATGCGGAGATTTACACGCGCAAAGTATCCTCGCATTTTTTGATTCGACGCGATGGTGCGCTCATACAATTTGTTTCATGCTTGGAGCGCGCCTGGCATGCGGGCGTGTCAAATTGGCAGGGACGTGAACGTTGTAACGATTTTTCGATCGGAATAGAACTGGAAGGGAGTGACTTTGAGGCTTTTGAACCGGCTCAGTATCAAACGCTAAAAAATTTAATATCGAGCATTAGTAATACTTACCCAATACAGGCTATAGTGGGACATTCTGATATTGCACCTGACCGCAAAACCGACCCCGGCCCACATTTTAATTGGCAAGAAATAGCCAGCAATATCAATAAAATTAAAAACCGTTAGCATCCCACTTTATGCATAAAATCACTCAATCTGCCCTGTTCATATTGCTCTTAAGTCTGCTAGCGGCCTGTGGAGGCGACAACAAATCCGCCGACAACAAAAATAGCAAGCAACAAGGATCAAAGCCAACGCTAGTCACGGTCACCCAAGTACAAAATAAATCAGTCGAAATCACCGAAGAAGCCATTGGTTCACTTGAGGGTTTAATAGACCCCACTATCGCAGCGGAAGTTGCTGCTCGTGTCATTAAAGTGCATGTAAACCCTGGCCAGGCAGTTAAGCAAGGTCAACTCATTGCCTCCCTAGATGCTGCTGATTTTGGTTTGCAGCGTAATGAAGCGCAAGCCGAAGTCGCGCGTATTGAGGCGTTATTAGAAAATCAAACCAAAACCGTAGCGCGCAACCAGATCTTGGTAGATAAAAGATTTATCTCACAAAATGCCGTTGATAACGATTTGGCGCAACACAATGTACTGAAGGAGCAACTCACCGCTGCAAAAGCACGCGTTAATATCATTAACCACAATAGCAGCAAAACAAAAATTTTAGCCCCCATCGACGGCGTGATCGCGAAAAAAATAGTTGATACAAGTGATTATGTACGCATTGGCGACCCCATCGTGCAAATCCTTTCAAATAAACGCTTACGCGCACACATCCCGTTTCCTGAGCGCATCAGCGCGCAACTTAAACCTGGTTTGAAAATACGTTTAAGCACACCTACCAGCGCTAAAGTTGTTGAATCTGTGATTCATGAATTAAAACCCATGATTACAGAAAGTAACCGTACCGTAGATGTCATTGCCGATATAGTAGACCAAGCTGATTGGCAGTCGGGCGCGAGCGTGACAGGTACTGTCATTTTGGGCGAGCAAGCCAATACTCTCATGGTACCTGAACAATGTGTCGTATTGCGCCCCGCTGGAGAAGTCGTTTACGTGGTGAAAGAAAATAAAGCGCATCAGGCGATTGTCAAAACCGGTTTACGCCAAAATGGAATGATAGAAATTATTGAAGGCCTCCATGCAAACGCTATGATCGTGTCTGATGGTGCCGGATTCTTGACTGATCAAGCGCCAGTAAAAATTGCCGCAAATCACTTGAAACAATAAGCACAAAACAACAATAAAAGAACGCTACTCAATGACCCTGCCAGAACTCTCGATTAAACGCCACGTACTCGCTTGGATGTTATCGGGCGTGATTATTTTGTTTGGTATCATTTCCTATCAACGCATCGGTGTTGATCGTATTCCGGCCATTGATTTCCCTATCATCATGGTCAATACCACACTACGTGGTGCTAATCCTGATGTAATCGACACCAGCATTACCAGTGTTATTGAGTCCGCCATCAATACCACGCCGGGGATTGAGCACATTCAATCGTCCTCTTCTCCCGGTTTTTCTAGCGTGAGCATTACTTTTTCACTGGATAAAAACATTGATGTCGCCTACAACGAAGTACAAGCCAAAATAAGCCAGATACTACGTCGACTGCCCGCAGATACAGACCCGCCCACCATACAAAAAGTAGATACCAACGCCTCTGCCGTGATATGGCTGGCACTCAGTGGTGACCGCACCATACAGCAGCTCAATTTATACGCGAACAATGTACTTAAGAAGAAGTTTGAAACCATTAATGGCGTAGGTGAAGTCACTATTGGTGGACGCCGTGACCGTGTGATTCGAGTGAATGTTCTACCGGATCGCATGGCAGCCTACAAACTTACTGCAAGTGATTTAACTGCTGCATTTAACCGTGAACATATACAACTGCCAGGCGGGTTTTTAGTCAGCTCACAAGCAGAACAGTTGTTAAAACTGGATCTGGAATTTCACACCATTAAAGATCTGGCTGAGTTAGTGGTTGCCACAAAATCTGGCGCATCCATTCGCCTGAAAGACATTGCTAGCGTTGAAGATGGCATTACCGATAATCGCCAAATTGCGCGCTACAACGGCAAACCCACGGTGGGATTGGGCATGGTTAAAATTGCAAACGCTAACACCGTTGGCATTATTAAAGAAGTAGAACGCAGGCTAGAAAACGACATACGCCCCAATTTACCGCCTGGCATGACACTGGAAATATCTTCCAATGATTCCATTTTCATTAACCAATTGGTTGCCTCACTCAAAGAGCACTTGGTAGAAGGCACGCTATTTGCCGCGTTAATTGTATTAATTTTTATGCGTTCCTTCAGCTCGACCCTGATGGTTTGTTTGGAAATTCCAGTCTCTTTACTTGGCGCCATCGCCGTTATGTATTTTTCAGGTTACACCTTCAACAGCATGACAATGCTGGCTTTGCTGTTACTGATTGGAATAGTGGTGGATGACGCGATTGTGGTGCGCGAAAGCATATTGCGCCACATGGAAGGCGGGGTTGGCACCGAGTTGAGCGCAGCTGATTTAAAAAACCCACGGGCGGTTGCGGCATTTCGCACCCGCGCCACTGTTGCCGGCAGTAACGAGGTTGTTTTTGCTGTATTGGCTTCATCGGCTGCGCTGGTGTGTGTATTCGCGCCTGTGATTTTTATGGATGGCATTATTGGTAAGTTTTTCAAATCATTTGCCGTAGTCGTCACGTTTGGGGTGCTGGTCTCTTTGTTTGTTTCGCTGACGCTCACCCCTATGTTGTGCTCACGCTACCTAAGCGTTACCCACAATGAAAATGCGCTTTACCGATTGTTCGGTCGCATGTTGACTGGCATGGATAATGGATACAAAAAGTTGCTTTACGCTACGCTCAATCATCGTGGTTTGGTGTTGCTCTTTACCGCCTTATTCGTTGGCTTTACCGGGTTTTACACGCTTAAATATGTTGAAAAAGACTTTGTGCCCGAATCCGATGAAAGCAGTTTCAATATCAGCGTTAGAACACCGTTAGGTTCCAGCTTGGAATATACCGATTCTAGGCTTAAACTGGTTGAGGCCACCGTAGCTAGCCACCCCAATGAAGTGGCAAGTTATTTTGCCTCTATTGGCTTGGGTTCACGCGGGCAAGTCAATCAAGGTAACGTGAATATACGTCTGAAACCAAAAACAGAACGCGCAAAAAGTCAGCAAGCCTTAATTAAAGAACTCAAAAACGAGCTGGAAAAAATACCCGGTGTACGCGCACTCCCCGCGCCTACGTCGGTGGTGCGTGGACAGCGCTCTGAAAAATTACAGTTCAACTTAACGGGTGCCAACCTACAGGAAATTGGTCGCATCTCACAATTGCTGCAACAGGCTCTGAGTAACCATGCAGATATGGGCAAAGTAGATTTAGATGTACAACTAGATCTACCTCAACTTAACATACAAATTGATCGGGCCAAGGTAGCCAGTTTAGGCCTAAGTGCCACCGATGTCGCTGCTGCTGTGAGTTTGTATGCAGGGGGCATTAATGTTGCCAAATACAACGAGGCCTCTGGTGACGGTCAGCGTTACGATATTCGCCTAAAGGCCACGGAAGGAGACTTAAACAATGTTGCTGATTTGAGCAAAATTTATCTACGTAACGCTAACGGTGAATTAGTTCGCCTAGATGCAGTCGCCAGCTTCAAACAGGAGCTTGGTCCGGCAGTCATTAGTCGGTATGATTTGCAATATTCCGCTAATTTCTATGCCAGTCCAAGTATGCCACTGGGTGACGCTGTTGATTTAGTCAAAGCAACTACCAGCAAAATTGTACCGCCAGACTACAATCTCAAATTCACAGGTCAAGCTGAAGAGTTTGGTAAAACTTTCAAAAATATCAAGTTTGTATTCTTATTGGCTTTCACCTTGCTCTACATGGTATTAGCCAGCCAATTTAACTCATTCATTCAGCCATTCATCATCATGCTCGCCCAGCCACTCGCCATTATCGGCGGGCTGATTGCACTATTGATTACAGGTAACTCACTCAACATATACTCCATGATCGGCTTGGTGCTGCTGATAGGTTTGGTTGCTAAAAACTCGATCCTGCTGGTAGATTTAACCAATCAACTGATAGAAAAAGGCGCCAATATTAACGACGCCCTTAAAGAAGCCTGCCCAATCAGGCTGCGCCCCGTAGTGATGACCTCGCTCACCATTATTTTAGCGCTACTTCCTGCCGCCATCGGCCTGGGCGCTGGCAGTGAAACCAATAAACCACTCTCAATTGCCATTATCGGCGGCATGATTTCATCGACACTGCTTACTTTAGTGGTGGTACCAGCCGCTTATTCTCTGGCAATGAGCGGCTTAAAACGGTGGAAATTAGAAAATTAGCACCAATCTAGTCGTAGTTACCAACGCTTGTTTACCGCCAACGAAAAAGAACAGGGAGTAACCATGTCAAACGCTCAAACACCCATTATATTTACGGGAAAAGCTGGTGAGTACTTTGGTATTTGGATTGTGAATTTACTGTTATCGATCATCACCTTAGGTATTTATTCGGCTTGGGCAAAGGTGCGTCGTAAAAAATACTTTTACAACAACACACTCATTGATGGTGTGGGTTTTGATTACCATGCCAGCCCGATTGCAATTCTAAAGGGACGTATTATTGCCGTTTCACTATTTGTGCTTTATCAGGTGCTAACAGGCTTCAGCCCTGTATTAACGCTGATTCTACTGCTTGCCTTTGTCGTTGCTTTACCTTGGATTGTGGTGCGTGGCATGACTTTTAATGCCCGCAATTCAAGCCACCGCGGCTTACGTTTTGACTTTGATGGTCACTATGGGCAAGCCGCGTTAGCCTTTATTGGCTACCCCTTGCTGACGGCTTTCACACTTGGCCTGGCTTTGCCTTTTGTGATGCAACGCGTCAATAAATTTTCCTTTAACCATCATAAATTTGGTTTGAGTCGCTTTCAAATGAATGCGTTAGTCAAAGATTTCTACCTGGTTTATCTCAAATTACTAGGCGTGTTGTTTGTCATTGGCTTAGTGTTAGCTCTCGTTATCAATAGCTTGGTTAGCAATTATAAGTCTGAGCATATCGGCTTAAATCAACAGCAGTACTTACAACAAACCAGCGCCGATGCAGAAAATTCAGGTTTTATCAAAGTTGCAGACTCGACTGAAGAATTTTCACAAGAAGATTATCTCAACAATTTGAATCCTGAAGAACGCGCCGAGTTTGAAGCGCAAATGGAAGCATACGAAGCTCAGATACAACAAGCAGAAATCATAGCTGATGAAGAAGTTCAGAATAAAAATCCGATTGAGGAAATCTTTGGTCCATTTGCAACAATATTTGGCCCTCTGATTTATTTAATAAGTTTAGGCATTCTATTGTTTTATGCAGTGATCATTTTTGCAATGTCAGCCTACATAAAATCACGCATCGGCAACCTGTTATGGAATAACACCTCGTTAGAGCACGTTGGATTTTTTAGCAACCAGCGCATGCGTGATTTGGTCTGGCTTTATTTTTCCAACGCCATAATGCTCATCATCACGCTAGGCTTAGCAACGCCTTGGGTGCAAATTCGCATGGCACGTTATCGCGCAGAGCACTTAACTCTAATCGGTGAAACTGATTGGGATAAATTTGTAGGCGAGAAAAAAGAAACTTCTCGTGCCATGGGTGAGGAAATTGCCGAAATGTTTGATGTGGATATTTCATTCGGTTAATGCAGACTTAAATGCAATTTGAAGCAGACTACTTTGATGGCATCAGCCCGCGCGCAAAGCGCGTGCTGGTAACCATTGATAATGCCTATTTCATTTTTACAGTATCGTCCATAAGTGGTGATGGCGACATGACCAGCCAGAATCTGCAATTCTTGATTGACGATTGTCATGTACAGGCCAAACTCGGCAGTGGCAAACGATTGATTGATTTGCCGGATGACAACCGATTAGAAACTGACTTCCAGCACTTAGAGGCACACTTGCCCAAGAACACAAATAACGCATTTTGGCGCGCCGTACATTATGCAGAAACGCATAAATCGGTGATTGCCATCGCGTTTATCGGCATCGTATCCGCCAGTTTGTTATTGCTGCAATACGGCGTGCCCACGCTGGCAAAATACGCTGCAATGGCAACGCCCCCAAGTATAGAAAATGACTTAGGCAAACAAGCACTAGCAACGCTGGATCACGAAAAACTAGGTTATTTCATCGCTTCTGAATTGCCCGTAAGCAAACAACAAGCCATACAAAACGCACTCACTGCATTATGCAAAAAGACCGGCAACTGTCCTGATTACCAACTTCATTTCAGAAAAAGCCCTACCATTGGCGCCAATGCTTTTGCCTTACCAGGCGGCTACGTGATCATCACCGATGAATTAGTCGCGCTGGCTAAAAATGATGATGAAATTATCGCAGTATTAGCCCATGAATTAGCCCACGTTAAAGGCCGCCACGCTTTACGGCAAGCCTTGCAGGGAACCATTTCCGGACTCATCATCATTGCCATCACCGGCGATGTCAGTAGTATTGCAGCCGGCCTGCCGGTGCTCATACTCAACATGAGTTACACTCGCGAGCTGGAAGTAGATGCTGATAATTACGCGCTGCAATCTCTCAAAGCGGCATGCATCCCAACAAAATCATTCGCGACGCTTTTATTAAGATTAGAAACCAGTCATGATGGTGCATCCGTGCCAGAGATAGTTTCGTCACACCCTGATACCAAAGCGCGGATTATGCCGTTTTTGAAAAGCCATCATCATTGCGCTTAATAGGCTGAATAATGCATAGCCATCTTATCTTTCTAATTGAAACACTAATTATTTTGTGGGGTTAACAATAAATGCTAATCGGTGTTCCCAAAGAAATCAAAGTGCGTGAATATAGAGTTGGTCTAGTACCAGCGAATGTACGTGAGTTGGTGGCACGCGGTCACGAGGTTATTGTTGAAGCTGGCGCAGGTGACGGCATCGGTGCTGAAGACAAGCAGTACCAAATGGCAGGGGCTACCGTCATCAAGTCAGCGCAGGAAATATTCGAACGCGCCCAGTTAATCGTCAAAGTCAAGGAGCCTCAAGCCATCGAACGCAAGTGGCTGAGGGCAGGACAAATTCTGTTTACATATCTGCACCTTGCACCAGACCCGGAACTGACTAATGATTTAATTGATTCAGGTGCGACCTGCATCGCCTATGAAACGGTAACCGCTAATAACGGCGGCCTACCCTTGCTGGCACCCATGTCAGAAGTTGCAGGACGGCTTTCAGTGCAGGCTGGCGCCTATTTTCTCGAAAAAGCGCACGGTGGACTTGGCATATTATTGGGTGGCATAACTGGCGTTGAACCCGCCAAAGTGACGGTGATTGGTGGTGGTGTAGTGGGCACTCAGGCGATTGATGTAGCCATTGGAATGGGCGCCAATGTGACCGTGCTAGACCGTAATATCAATACTCTGTGCTACTTAAGTAAGCAATTCGGTCATCGTCTGAATATCGTTGATTCAACTGTCGAAGCAATTAAGCATCATTGTGGCATTGCCGATCTGGTGATTGGCGCAGTACTGGTTGCCGGGGCGACAACACCTAAGCTAATCACACGTGACATAGTAAGAATTATGCAGCCGGGAAGTGTAATCGTGGATGTTGCAATTGACCAAGGCGGCTGTTGCGAAACCTCTCATCCAACCACGCACGATGCGCCAACCTATGTGGTTGACGGCGTTATCCACTATTGCGTAGCAAATATGCCAGGGGCGGTGCCGCGTACTTCAACCTATGCACTCAATAACGCCACACTGCCTTATGTGCTGGCACTTGCAGATGATGGCTTGCAGGCACTACGTAATGACCCACATCTGCTGAACGGATTAAATGTGCATCTAGGCAGAGTAACCAATTTGCCCGTTGCCACAGCACAAGGACTTGCATACTTAGCCCCTGCTGAAGCACTGGAGTTGTAATTCTTAGCCAAACGCCGTTTCAAAGTTCACTTTTAAGTTAATTCTTTCAAAGTCAGCTTTTGAACAACCAAACTTCCCACCATATCGCCCTGCACGTTCACGGTGGTGCGTAAAGTATCTAACAGCCTATCTATCGGCAGCAAAATAGCAATCGCTTCAGCGGGCAAGCCAACCGATTGCAGCACCAGCACCATGGTCACCATGCCGGCACTTGGAATACCAGGCGCGCCGATTGCAGCTATCATCGCGATAAAAAACACGATGAGTTGCTGCGTGAAATCAAGCTCTATTCCAACCAAGTTGGCAATGAACAATGCAGCGGCAGCTTCATACAATGCCGTGCCATCCATATTGACCGTTGCCCCCAGCGGCACAACAAAACCGGCTATTTCAGGCTTAACATTTAAATTCTGTGTAGCGCAACGCATAGTAACGGGCAATGTCGCGTTGCTGGAGCTAGTGGCAAACGCGGTCGCCAGAGCCTCGCGCGCACCCCGCCAAAACCACAACGGTGACTTTCCTACAATAAGATACAGAAGCAAAGGCAAGATGACTACACCATGCAACAGTGTAGTGCCAATCACCACTGCCATAAACTTGGCAAGCGTGCCAATCATCGCCGCATCTTGTGTGGCAACCAATTTAATCAACAAAGCCATAATACCCAACGGCGCGATAACCATTATCCAACCTACGATGCGCATCGTGATTTCTTGCGCCTCTTGCAGCATAGAAAGTATGTTCTTGTAACGCTCCCCGCCCATTACTAGAGCTATGCCTAAGAATAAGGCAAATATTACGACAGCCAGCACATTACCTTCACTCAGCGCCTTAAATGGATTCACAAACAACCCGTGTAAAAACTGGCTAATAAAGTCCGTTGGGCTAAGTTGTGTGGTGGCAAAGGTTTGCATCGCATTGCTAAACATATGAATCTGCAAACCACTGCCAGGCTTAAAATAAAGGCTGGCCATCATGCCGAGTGTAATGGCAATTGCCATCGTAAATAGAAAAAAGGCCAGCGTTGTGATCCAAACGCGATGTATTTGCTGATGTTGGCGCAAATTGGCGATCCCGACTGATATAGAGCAAAACACCAGCGGGATTAAAATCATTTTAAGTAAATCAATAAATAATGTGCCCACCAAGCCAGACACGTACAAGCCGCTTTGCACGACATACGGTTCAGTAGCCGGGTTGCCGCCACTTAGCGCATGAAAATACAAGCCAATAGCAACTCCAAAAATTGCGCTTAATAATATTTGGATGTTAAGGCTGGGCAGTTTCATGGGTTATTTATGATTTAGCTATTTTAGCTTTAACTACTTTTTCAGCTTTTGGTTTAACCGCCTTTTTCTTGGCAGCCTTTGCAACTGCCGGCGTTTCCGCCTTGGCTTCTTCATGCCCAGCAATTTCACCGCTTATTTCATCTGGCGTTTCAGCCAATTTCTGTACACTTGGTTTTACCGTATCGGCACTTTCCAGCTTTTCAAACACAGCTGCAAAAAAACCATCGGTATGGTGTAAATGTGGCAGCAATTTCAAATAACTCCCTGTATCAAGGTTAATTTGCTGTTGCGCTAAAATCTCTGCCGCATTCAATAATTTAAAATCTGCATGGGTGGCTAAAAACTGCTCGGCAATTTGCTCATTCTCATCTTTAAGCAAGCTACAGGTCGAATAAATCAAGCGTCCGCCAACCTTGGTCAGCTTCGAGGCGCGCGCTAAAATAGCCGATTGCTTGACGGTAAGTTCGGCTAAGTCTTGCGGAGTTTGGCGCCATTTCAGATCCGGATTGCGGCGCAAGGTTCCTAAACCCGTACAAGGCGCATCCACTAACACGCGGTCAAATTTACCGTTTAGACGTTTGAGTTTAGGGTCAGTTTCACTGCTAATGACTTGTGCATTCAGGTTACTTAAACCAGAGCGCTTCAGACGCTGTCCTAGACTATGCAGACGTTTTTCTGACACATCAAATGCGTATAAACGACCTGTGTTGCGCATAATCGCACCCATGGCCAATGTTTTTCCGCCCGCACCTGCGCAAAAATCTGCCACCATCATGCCGCGTTTAGGCGCAACTAAATACGCCAATATCTGGCTGCCCTCGTCTTGCACTTCGATCTTGCCTTCGGTAAACAATACATGGCGACTGATGTTTAGACGCAATGGCATACGAAGACCGACCGGTGAATACGGTGTGTTGGTAATATTGGTTTCGCCTGATGTATTCTCAGCAATAAACTTTGCCAATACTTCATCGCGCGTACCTTTAATGGTATTCACACGTAAATCCAGCGTAGCTGATTCATGCATACTACGTGCGATAGTGAGCGCTTCTTTTTCGCCATATTGTGCGACTAGTTTTTCCCATAACCAATCGCGCACATCGGCTTGCACAGCCAGCGGCATATTTTCGGTGGATTTTGCTTTAATGGTATGCGCCCATTCGATTTGCTGCTCATTCAACATGGGTTCAATTTTTTGGATACTCATCCCCTGTATGCGTAACATCCAAGCTAGCACCAGCTTGCGCGCATCATCAGGGTCATTTTCATCATTGGCCGTAACCGCGCTTAAAAAGCGCAAACGACGCAAAACACCATAAACACTTTCTGCCACAAAAGCGCGTTCTTTAGTGCCAAGATCACGGTTATTGCGAAAAAATTCACTCAATTTAACATCTGCCGGACTATTAAATTCAAGCAGATTGGATAACATTACTGAGGCTTGCCGGATTAGGTTAGGCGTCATATTGGTTTTCTTTGGTTAGTTTTCTTTGGTTTTTTCAGGAGGATAAAAGTAGAAAGCCTGCATCTACTCCACATATAATTCAATTAAAGTTTGTTCGAGCTTTTGCCCATGATCATCAACCATCAAAATGCGCACTGGCACATAATAATACTCAACAGCCAACCAAAGCTCTTTCGTCTCAGTATTGTTTTGCTCAGACGGTGCAAGATGCAGGGTTTTATATGACGCACCCGCACTATCAATCATTTCCGGCTCAACATTGATTCTATACTGGTATTGATTGAGCTTTTTACCGGTCGTGAGCGACACTGTAATCGCATCCTTTAACGGTGCAGGCAAAAACATAAACTGATAGGCATAGCTCGCTAAATCTTGCGTACCTTGCGCAAGGGGTGCTTCTTTCGGTTGACCTTTTACGGTCATGATCAAGTTTTGTTTTGCCCAATCAAAATCAGCTGATAATGATCTTTTGGCATTGCTACCCTGATGCAACTCAAACCGAGTTGGCTTTAATCCTTGTGCTGTCACGTCGCCAACACTAGTTAATTGACGCTCACCAAACAAGGCGTAAACACCAACCCCCTTGGTAATACTCTCGATCTTGTAAACATTCTCAGTCGCCACAAACAGCTCATGTACTTTAGCAAATGGCTGTCCATTTTTGGTCACTTCATAGGCGGCCTGAATGCGTTTAGGTAAAGTGTTTTTAGATATTACGGTTTGTTGCGCGGATGCAATTAAGCTTATCGATAAGAAAAACAAAAAACTCAGTATTTTGATGTGATTAAACACTGAAACTCCTTTAGTTAACACACATCACGCTCAACGCACCAAACTAACTTTCGTTACCAAAGTAAGTCTACTAAATAACGATGGTTGCTGCCTCACCCTCGTTTTGTGTACGAATTAAGCCTATTTCAAACACTGTTTCGCCAGATGCTTCTAACAACGCTTTAGCAGCCACAGTATGTTCTTTTGCCACGATAATCGCCATACCAATACCGCAGTTAAAGGTTTTATACATCTCAGAAGGCACAATGTTGCCCTGTGCTTGCAACCATTGAAACAATGGCGGTAATTGCCAACCAGAGGCTTTAATTTCTGCCGTTAAGCCTTCTGGTAGTACACGTGGAATATTCTCGGTAATGCCGCCACCGGTGATATGCGCCATGCCTTTTACGGGCAATGTTTCAATCAACTTCAAAACTGATTTCACATAAAGTTTTGTTGGCGCCATCACTACATCTTTAAATCTTCTGCCGTGAAAGTCCGATTCAAAATCAATGCCTGATTTTTCAATCAATTTACGAATCAGCGAATAGCCGTTTGAATGTGCGCCGCTTGAAGCCAAGCCCAGCACAACATCACCGACTGCAATCGTTGACCCGTTAATAATTTCGGCTTTATCCACACAACCCACGGCAAAGCCTGCAAGGTCATACTCACCCGCAGGGTACATGCCTGGCATTTCAGCTGTTTCACCACCTACCAACGCACAACCAGACTGCTCGCAACCTTCAGCAATGCCTTTAATCACTTGAGCCGCAACGCCAACTTCCAGCTTGCCGCAAGCAAAGTAATCCAGGAAAAATAACGGCTCAGCACCTTGAACCAGAATGTCATTCACACTCATGGCGACCAAATCGATGCCTACTGTGTCGTGCTTATTTAACTCAAAAGCCAATTTGAGCTTGGTGCCTACGCCATCCGTACCAGAAACCAGAATTGGCTCTTTGAATCTTTTTGGCACCGCGAACAGCGAACCAAAACCACCAATACCGCCCAATACTTCCGGGCGCATGGTGCGCTTTGCAAACGGCTTTATCTGCTCAACCAAGGCATCGCCCGCTTCAATATCTACCCCTGCATCGCGGTAGCTAATAGAGGTTTTATCTGAATCATTGGCGCTCAAGGGGGTTCTCGCTTTCTACAAAAAGTGTGTTCTATCGTTATAATGCCATTTTAACCGAAATGCCGGTTTAACCGAAATGTTGGTTTAACCAACATCTTAGGTAAACCGAAATTTTTACTCGGATAGCAACACTTGAAACAACTGCTTTTAGACATTCAGCCACCCGCCCCGCAAACGCTCACCAACTTTATTGTAGGTCGTAATGCGGAAGCACTGCACAGCTTGGAACTCGCGTTAGGCGGCGCAGAAGAAGCAAGATTTATCTACTTATGGGGCGCAGAAGGCAGTGGCAAAAGCCATCTGCTGCAAGCTTGCAAACGTAAGGCAGCAGAAATCAGCCTGCCACTTTTAATTGCTGACAATGTGAACACCTTAGATGAAGTGGCGCAAATTGCTCTGTTTGACCAATTTAACCAGCTACGCGCATCTAGTGGCATACTCATTACCAGTGGCATTGCCGCACCCACACAGATGTGCTTGCGCAATGACTTGGCAACAAGGCTCGCCTGGGGGTTGGTGTATCAACTCCACCCGCTCACCGACGACGAAAAAGCCCAGGCACTAAAAACCCACGCCAAAGAACGCGGCATGAAGCTACCCGATGAAGTGATTACTTACTGCCTGCGTTATCTGCGCCGTGACTTACCCACACTCATGGCGGTGTTGGATGCACTGGATGAATGGTCACTAACCGAGAAAAAACCGGTGACGGTGCCGATGTTAAAGAAACTGCTGCAGTTAAATTTGGATATTTAAGCTGTAAAATCACACCATTGGCAGATAAATACTCCCCTAAAGTGAATCCATTAAAGTGAAGCCCCATGCTACGTATTACCGAAATCAAACTCCCTATCGAGAACGCGCAATCCCTCACTCATCAAGCGGATGAAATTAAAACCGCACTTTTGAAGCGGCTGGAAATTCCCGAAAGTGATTTGATTCACTTTGACATCTTTAAACGTGGCGTGGATGCACGAAAATCACATGCCATTTTGTATGTGTATAACTTGGATGTGGAAGTAAAAAACGAGGCAAAAATTTTAGCCAAGTTTAAAAAAGACCCGCATATCAAACCAGCGCCGGATACTAGCTATCACTTTGTAGCAAAAAATGTTGATTCCAGCAAACCACGACCCATCGTCGTCGGTTTCGGCCCCGCCGGCATTTTTGCAGCACTCGTTTTAGCGCAATCCGGCCTCAAACCCATCGTATTAGAGCGCGGCAAAGCAGTACGTGAACGCACGCAGGATACTTGGGGCTTGTGGCGTAAAAATATTCTTAACCCGGAATCTAACGTACAGTTTGGCGAAGGCGGAGCAGGGACATTCTCTGACGGTAAGCTGTATAGCCAGATTAAAGACCCCAAGCACTACGGTCGCAAAGTGATCCAGGAATTTGTAAAAGCCGGTGCGCCTGAGGAAATCATGTATGTCAGCCACCCGCACATCGGCACGTTTCGATTGGTCGGTATGGTAGAAGAAATGCGCAAAACCATTATCGAGCTAGGGGGTGAGATACGTTTTGAGTCACGTGTTGAGGATATTGAAATTGAGAATAACGCTGTACAGAGTGTGCTGTTACAAACAGGCGAGCGTATTGCCACTAACCACCTGGTTTTAGCGGTTGGTCATAGTGCGCGCGACACGTTTGAAATGATTTACCGGCGCGGTGTTTATGTAGAAGCCAAACCGTTCTCCATCGGCTTCCGCATTGAGCATCCGCAGTCTCTTATTGATAGAGCCAGATACGGCAAGAGCTATAGCGAGGACTTACTTTCAAAACTGGGGGCGGCTGATTACAAGCTGGTGCATCACGCCAAAAACGGGCGCTCGGTTTACAGCTTCTGCATGTGCCCCGGCGGCATGGTGGTAGCGGCAGCCTCTGAACCCAACCACGTAGTGACTAACGGCATGAGCCAATACAGCCGCAACGAGCGCAATGCCAATGCCGGTATTGTAGTAGGCATTACTCCTGAAGTGGATTACCCGGATAATCCACTCGCTGGCATGGAATTACAGCGCCAGCTTGAAGGCAATGCCTTCGTGCTCGGTGGCAGCAATTACAATGCGCCCGGGCAGTTAATCGGCGACTTTTTAGCCAATAAACCTTCTACCAAACTTGGCGGAGTGATGCCTTCATACAAACCGGGCGTGCATCTTACCAACCTAGACACTGCTTTACCTGAATATGCCATTAGCGCTATCCGCGAGGCGATCCCCGAATTTGCCAAGCAGGTTAAAGGTTTTGATTTAGCTGATGCTGTACTCACTGGCGTAGAAACGCGCACCTCGTCACCAATTAGAATCAAGCGCGATGATGACACGCTACAAAGTATTAACACTAAAGGTTTATACCCTTGCGGCGAAGGCGCCGGCTATGCGGGAGGTATTTTATCAGCTGGGGTTGATGGCATTAAGGTGGCGGAAGCGGTGGCTTTAAGTATCGCTAATGATTAAAACATTCACACAAGCACTCAGATTTTAAGCGTATAGTCATGCCACTATCGCAACTATTAAGGAAAGAGTCATGAAAGCAAATATTGGTAGAATTGATCGTGTACTACGTATCGTTGCTGGGTTAGCTTTAATCGCCTGGGTATTATTCGCTAGCGGACCGCTATGGGCATGGATTGGTGTTTTACCCCTTGCAACCGGTTTAATGAACTTTTGCCCTGCTTATAGTATTTTTGGCACTGGCTCCTGCAAGTGCAAAACTAAGTAATAACGAAAATTTGACGGTGAACAATTCCTGCCTTGTTCACCGCAAAGTTACTTGAACACTACTGTCTAATCAAATGCACCTAGTGATGCAGCGAGCACAATAGGCTCTCTGAGCATTTGCAAATACGTTTGAAGCTGGGTTTTGATAGCGGTATCTAATGCCCTGCTGAGTTGTTTACACCAGACGCATTTGATTTTAGGCAGCATCATGCTGCACTTTTTGCACTTCAACCTTGAAACCGCCCTATTATTAATCTGCACCCCAAGCTTTTGGCTTGGGGTTAGCAATACAAGGCGTTAACCTGAATTAGATTTTGCCTACTAAATCTAGTGATGGCGCTAATGTTTCGCCACCTGGTGTCCAGGCTGCCGGGCAAACCTCACCGTCGTGCGTCGCTACATATTGTGCGGCTTGCGCTTTGCGAATCAGATCTTTAGCCGAACGGCCAATACCCAAATCATTCACCTCGAGCGCTTTAATAATGCCCTCAGGGTTGATTAAAAATGTACCGCGCAGTGCAAGGCCTTCTTCTTCAATCATCACGCCAAAATTGCGAGTGATCGTCCCCGTTGGGTCGCCAATCATTGGGTATTGAATTTTTTTGATGGTGTCAGATGCATCAGCCCAAGCTTTATGCGTAAAGTGTGTGTCTGTTGAAACTGCATAAATCTCAACGCCTAGTTTTTTGAACTCAGCATAATGATCGGCCAAGTCACCCAGCTCGGTTGGGCACACAAAGGTAAAGTCCGCTGGGTAAAATACAACGGCAGACCATTTGCCTTTTAGACTAGCTTCTGTCACTTCAACAAACTGACCATTGTGGTAAGCCTGTGCTTTAAAAGGTTTAATTTCGGTATTGACTAATGACATCGTGTTTTCCTTTATTGATTAAAAAATTACTGTTGTTAAAAAGCTAACCATTCAAGTTCTGAATTATAGTGATGGTATTTATATAAATCCAATATATCATTTTTATAGTTATCATAAGTTAAACTTATTACAATTCTTTATGCCTCTGTTACTACTATTTCCTGCACTGCGCTCGCGCCTAAATTATCATGCCAAGTGACCTCAATAACATCACCCACTTTTGCGCCTTTGAGCCTGAAAGTGAGGTATGGATTTTTGGAAATTCCGGTTCCCCATTGCGCCTCCAGTACGGTCTTGCCATTTAAGGTGGCGGCAAGCAACTGCACAAAATGCGCCGGAATTAACTGATTAAAGTCATCTTTTCTGCGGCCGGTTTCCATCGGGTGGCTCATCAACACTTTGACTTCCACAAAGTCGCCCTTTAATTGAGCGCGCATCTTCATATTGTCTGCACCAAGTTTTGCCATATCAACCACATCCATTTTCTAGGACAACGACATTTTTTGCATGGGTGAAATATTGATGCCCCACCTTAACCACCACTTTAATATCTGAAGTTTCAGCCATCTTAATACGCGTCACCACATAAGGCTCTGCGCCATGACTAAACATGAAGTTCGCTATCAATGGCGTTGGATTCTTCTCCACCAATATCGCAATGGCTTCCGTGTCAGGGATATTGCTTTTCACTTCCACCTGCACAATCGCACCATTTTCTGCACGATCAGGCGCGATAATTTCAATGTCTTCGCTTGGAATTTCCGTATCAATATTTAAGTGTTTGCTGGCATCATTTAATTGCACAGATTCAAATGCCGCTTTGTTCCATAGCGCTGCTAAGGCTTTAATCGGCACCAATGCAATCATGGTGAGCATGCCCAATAAAAAATCTCTACGTTGCATCACATTTACTCTCGAAGTTTATTTTTCTTGTCATCGCCCATTTGCCTTAACTGCTTTAAGCGCGCTTCAACCATAGATTTATGATAAAAATCACCATCATTAGCTTTTACTGCCAAATCCATTTGCTCTGTTGCACGGGTAAGGTCATATTTTCTGTAATAGGCCTCGCCCTGCGCCTGATGGCTAAGCAACGCCTGATTTTGCATGGTATACGCTTTGGCCAGCACATCATACAAATAAGCATCATCAGGATACAAAGACTGCTTTTCCTTAACAAGTTGCACCGCTTTATCTGCCTGTTTAATCGCCAAAAAATGTTCGGCATAACCATAAATCAAAGCCCGATTATCCGGATAAAGTTTCAGCGCATCAGCATATTGCTTGGCTGCCAGTTGTGGGTCATTTCTGGCAACGGCCAAGCGCGCAGTTAAATTTTCTATCATGGCGTGTTGCGGTGCATTTCTTTTAAGCCAAGCGAGCTCTTTTTCAGCTTGCACAAACGCACTCTTCAACACATAGGCAACGGCCAACCCATAATGCTCGGCCGTCTCATTGGTATATCGGTGCTCACGTATATTCTGCTCAAACACATCAACCACAGCTTGCACCCCACGCTGTGTTGTGCGCAACTTGGCGCGCACGTACTGAAACTCTACGCTATCTGCTACTTGCCGATACGGCATTTGCTCCACGCGATTTGCCACATCAGCGATACGCTCACTCGTGAGCGGATGAGTGCGTAAAAAGCTTGGCGCACCACCCTCGGCAAAGCGTGAGCCACGCTGCAAGGTCGAAAAAAATTCAGGCATGGCGCGCACATCAAAACCGCCACTATCCAATATTTGCAGGCCGATACGATCAGCCTCGCGCTCATGTTCACGCGTGTAATCAAGCTGGTTCTGCACCCCCACCGCCGATGCTGCAGTCATCGCGCCCGAGGCAAGCTGCGGATTAGAACGCGCCACCAGCAACGCCAACGCGAGCCCTGCTATATTTTTTAATGTGTCATATTTTTGTGCAGCCAACATACGCGCCAGATGTCGCTGCGTAACATGGCCAATTTCATGCCCAAGCACACTTGCCAACTCAGACTCACTGTTCGCACTCAAGATCAACCCCGTGTGTACGCCTATCACTCCGCCCGGCATAGCAAACGCATTGATTGAATTATCGCGCACCACAAAAAAGTTAAACTTCTGGCGCTTATCCGGCCCATTGGCAACTAATCTTGCCCCCAATGACTGCAAATAATCCGTGACTTCCACATCTTGCAATACATCATCACTCACGGCGACTTCACGCAAGATTTGTTCTGCAATGGCCTGCTCTTGCAGCGGTGATAATACGGTCGCCGACACATCGCCCAAATCCGGCAACTCATTCGCATATAATGTTGGCAAAGCAACCAATGCGGTTAACGTCAAAATAATAATTGGTAACTTTAATTTCATTATTGCTATGATAGCGTTAGTATCAAAATGTTGCATAAATTACTCACACACCCTGAAATCCATATGAATACACTGACCCATTTTGACAACAGCGGCCAAGCACACATGGTAGATGTAGGTGCAAAGGCAGAAACGCACCGTATTGCTATCGCCACCGGCCGCATCAGCATGCTGCCTGCGACCATTAAACTGATTCAACAAGGCAATGCCAAAAAAGGGGATGTATTAGGCATTGCCCGTATTGCTGCCATTCAAGCCAGCAAAAAAACTTCTGATTTAATTCCGCTCTGTCATCCAATAGCGTTAACGCGAGTTGCAGTGACGTTTGATATCGTTGAGGATACTTCAAGTGTCGTGTGCACCGCCACCACTGAAACCTTTGGCAAAACCGGGGTGGAGATGGAAGCGCTCAGCGCGGTCAGTGTGGGCTTGCTCACTATCTACGACATGTGCAAAGCAGCAGACCGTGGCATGACCATAAGCGACATCAAGCTACTGGAAAAGCACGGAGGGAAATCTGGTGATTGGGTTGGCGCAACATAACGCCAATTATTACGGATTCTATGCGTTCGCCACTAACCGCTCAAAACCAGAGGCAGCAACCGGTTTGCTGAAATAGGTGCCTTGAAAATAACGACAGCCAAATGACTTCAATAACTCAAACTGTTCCAGCTGCTCAACACCTTCGGCCACAATATCACATTGAATTGCCTTACCCATGGTAACCACCATTTGTATAATGGCTGCGCCACTTGCATCCGTCAGTGCGTCATGCACGAATGATTGGTCAATTTTAATTTGGGCAACTGGTAGTTTTTTCAGGTAGACCAGTGATGAATGTCCCGTGCCAAAATCATCTAACGATACTCCTATCCCCATTTGCCTTAACTCTTTCATTTTATTGATAACATCCTCAATATTATCAACCACAGCCGTTTCAGTAAGTTCCAGTTTTAGCAAAGCAGGATCAATGCCGGTCGTCTCAAGAATTTCGCCCAATTCTTGAATAAAATGAATGTATGAAAACTGTTTTGCGCTAACATTCACCAAAAGCCGGATTTTATTGAGCTGAGGATGACTTTCCCATGCTTGAATCTGCTGACAGGTCTGTTGCAGTACCCAATGCCCGATTTTGATGATTTGATTATCTCTCTCGGCAATGGGTATAAATTCCGCAGGGCTAATATTGCCCATCACTGGATGCGTCCACCTTAACAACACTTCTGCCGCGACAACATTTTCATCTACATCTACAATACTCTGGTAGTTAAGATGAAACTCCTGATTATTGAGCGCTATCGACAGCGCGGATTCCATGGATAAAGCCTTTTCTATACGTTCTTGCACGCTTTTATCATAAAAGCGACAAATATTGCGTCCGGCGACTTTGGATTGATACATTGCAATATCGGCATGTTTTAAATGCTCTTCAAAATCAAGCTGGTTGTCATGAAACAAAGTGACACCTAAACTCGCACTCGTATTAAATTCAAATAGCCCTAAATAATAACTTTTACTCAATTCTGCCAATATTTTTTGTGTGATTTCGCTCACTTGTTGATACGCCACATTTTGATGCGTATCCAGATTTTCAACAATCACGACAAACTCATCCCCGCCTAACCGTGCAACGGTATCACATGCCCGAATGACATTTTTGATTCTATTGGCGACTTCAATCAGCAGTAGGTCACCCACATCGTGACCTTTAGCATCATTCAGTAATTTAAAGTTATCCAAATCTATAAAAACAAGTGCGCAGTAACTTCTTGCGCGCTGACTGATCAATGCCGCACGCTGAAAACGGTCTGCCAGTAAGCGCCGGTTTGGCAGCCCTGTCAATACATCGTAATAAGCAAATCTCTCTATTTCTTGTCGCGCTTTTTTTTGTTCTGAAATATCACGGATAAAACCTGTCACCAGAGATAGGCCACCCTCCTCCAAGGCGATCAGCGTCAGCTCAACCGGGAATTCACTGCCATCCGCCCGCATCGCGGTAATTTCTATGCGCTGGTTAAAAATAGGCTTCTCGCCTGTAAACGCATATTGCCGATAGCCATCATCATGAAATTTGCGTAGTTGTGGCGGAATAATCATCTTGGACAAAAGCTCGCCCAGAACTTGCTCTTTTTTATAACCAAAAATTTGTTCTGCGGCCGGATTGAACTCCACACACTCGCCGGCATTGTTGATTGTCACGATGGCATCTAATGCACCATCAATGATAGCTTTCAGCTTTTTATCCTGTTCATGCAACACTCTTTCAGCAAGGTTTCGTTTAAGCTGTGATGCCGAAATAAGCAGCATGGTCACTACCAATGTCACCATGAATATCCACAACGAAAAAATATCTTCACTGATATCGGTGCTGTAGAAAGCGCCATGCCCGCTAGCGGTAAACCACACGACAACGCCAGCCACACCAATCACAACGAACGAGCCACCTACAATGCCAAAATACATAGAGGCCCAAATAAAAATGGGTAGAATCAACAAGATTGATAGCATGAATTGTCTATTCACACTTGAAATCAAAGATAAAATGACAAGTTCACAAATGACAAATATGATCACCCAGGCGAATAGTTGATAATATTGTTGCACATATACCTGTAAGCGCTGTTTGCCAACATTAAGTACCAACGGCAGCACAAGTAGCACGCCGACACTATCACCCACCCACCAAGTTAACCATATTTCAGCGAAGTTCTCTGGTGCAGCTAACCCGCTGAAATACAAAGCGAGTACACCCCCTGACGCTGAAATAGACATGCCAAGCAAGGCGATACCCACCATCAGCACGATGTCTACTTCCCTTATTAGCTGATAATTAAAATGAATTTTTTTTAGCAAATGGGCAGCAAAGAATGGGGCTAACGTGTTGGTGCAGGCGATGGTTGCAGAAGTGATAAAGGGTAGGCCAATCGACATCTCAACTAAAAGCGCTGCGATGTAAATAATCGGCAGGCTGACATTACCCCAACGCATGATTGCACCAACAGCAATGCCTGTTGGTAGCCAAATCATGGTAACTACAGACTCCTTATAAGGCAGCATGTGCCCAAGTTTAGCCGTAATAAAATAGGCTAATGCCACTAGCGCAAAGGTGACGGCTAGTGATTTTGAAGGGGTCAATTGAGGCATGATGGTACTAAATGATGGTACTAAATATTGACATCCAGTCCTGCTTGCACTAATTCTGCTGCACGCAATACTGCACGCGCTTTGTTTTGCGTTTCAATCCATTCACTTTGTGGAACAGAGTCAGCGACAATGCCTGCCCCCGCCTGCACATAAAGCCTATTGTTTTTAATCACACCAGTTCTGATGGCAATCGCTACGTCCATGTCGCCATTAAAGCCTAAATAACCCACTGCCCCTGCGTAAATACCACGCTTGCCGGGTTCCAGTTCGTCAATAATCTCCATCGCACGCACTTTGGGTGCGCCACTGACCGTGCCAGCCGGAAATGTGGCTTTAATCACATCAATTGCATCCATATCCGGCTTGAGCTTGCCTTCAACGTTACTCACAATGTGCATCACGTGCGAATAGCGCTCAATCATCATGTTGTCTGTCACTTTGACCGAACCGGTCACGGCAACCCGACCGACATCATTTCGCCCTAAATCCATTAGCTGAACATGCTCCGCGCGCTCTTTAGGGTCAGCCAACAATTCTTCAGCCAAAGCGATATCCTGTTCGCGCGTTTTACCGCGCGGGCGGGTACCCGCAATCGGGCGCGCAGTCACTGTGCCGTTTTCAAGACGCACTAGAATTTCAGGCGAGGCGCCCACTACGTGATGATCGCCCATGTCGTAATAAAACATGTAAGGTGATGGATTCAAGCTACGCAAGGCACGGTACAGCGAAAGCGGCGGTGCAGAAAACGCTTGCGACATGCGCTGCGACAACACTACCTGCATAATATCGCCGTCCAGAATGTATTGCTGCGCGCGCTTGACGGCAGCTTTGAAGTTTTCTTCGCCAAATTCTGAGGTGGCTTCGGTCTTTGCTGTGGCAACTGCCTCGGGAATCGTCACGGTTTTGCGTAACATTGCGGCTAAATTGCTTAGGCGATGACGAGCATTTTGGTAGGCATCAATTTCTGACGTGTCAGCATAAACAATAAAGTAAAGCTTACCGCTTAAATTATCCACCACAGCCAGTTCTTCTGACACCATCAACAACACATCCGGCACGTTAATGTCATCGGGCTTGATTGTATGCGCTAAACGTTTCTCGATATAGCGCACAGTGTCATAGCCAAAATAGCCGGCCAAACCGCCCGTGAAGCGCGGCAAACCTTCGTAAGGCGGCGTTTTGAACCGCGCCTGGTAGCTTTTGACAAAATCCAGAGGATTGATATTTTCGGCAACTTCAACCACAGCGCTGCCCTCAAACACCTGAACTTGTTTGCCATAGGCCACAATACGTGTTTTTGCAGGCAGGCCAATAATCGAGTAGCGGCCAAAGCGCTCGCCACCCTGCACAGATTCCAGTAAATATGAAAAAGGTTGATTCGCCAGCTTGAGATAAAGCGACAATGGGGTATCAAGGTCGGCAAAGGTTTCCAGCACCAACGGGATACGGTTATATCCCTGCGCCGCTAAAGCGTCAAATTCGGTTTGATTGATAGTACTCAACATAAAATTCTCACGTACTTAAAAAATAAATGCGTTAGCCATTCGTTAGCTACTCAAAGGCAATGTAGTAAATCCAGTATGTCACCAATGTTGTCAATCAACGCATCAACCTCACCCGCCTTGATACACTGCTCTTGATTGTAACCATAAGGCACAGCAAACATCATACAGCCAGCACTGCGTGCGGCACTAATATCCGTTTTTGAATCGCCTATCAGCGCAACTTCTTGCACAGAAACGCCAAATTGTTCACACACGTAAAAAATTTGATCTGGCGCAGGCTTCTTTTTATGCAAAGTATCACCCGATACCACTAAATCAAAATATGACAATAAATCAATTTTTTCTAACAAAGCCAAGGTGAAGCTGGCTGGTTTATTTGTGACACAAGCCATACGCAAGCCAGCCTTTTTAATGGCTTGTAAACCAGCCACCACATTTGGGTAAGGCTGACTCTCGGTCACAATTTGCGCGTAATACTCAAAAAACAACGGTTGCGCTATTGCCATCAAAGCAGGCTCCGGCTCACCATCCAACCGCCCGGTTAAGCAACGCTTAATCAATGTGGTTGCACCATCACCAATGTAAGTAGTAATTTGCGCGGTAGTCAGTGTTGGTAAATGTATTTTTGCCAACATGCTATTCGCCGCCCGCGCAATTTCTGGTGCGGTGTGAACCAACGTGCCGTCCAAATCGATCAAGACGGCTTTAATCGCAAAACTTACCAATTATTTAACAGTTGCCAACGCATCGCGCAGTGATTGCACTACAGTATTGTAACGGTTAGGGTCAGTATCTTTAGCCGCACCAAACACCGCTGAACCGGCTACAAACGTATCGGCACCTGCACGTGCAATATCTGCAATATTTTGCGCATTAACACCGCCATCGACTTCAAGCCAGATTTGACGACCTGTTTTCTCGTAATACGCATCAATACGCGCACGTACTTGTGTCAACTTATTCAAAGTTTCAGGAATGAATTTTTGACCACCAAAACCAGGGTTAACTGACATCAATAAAATCATGTCCACTTTATCCATCACGTAATCCAAGTAGTGCAATGGTGTGGCTGGATTGAATACCAAACCGGATTTACAGCCCAATTCGCGCACCAGTGAAAGGCTACGATCAATATGTTCTGACGCTTCCGGGTGGAAAGTAATAATGTTTGCACCTGCTTTTGCAAAATCAGGAATAATGCGATCCACCGGTTTTACCATCAAATGCACATCAATCAATGCGCCCACTTTTTTTGCCGTTTCACGAATGGCATCACACACCAAAGGGCCAATCGTCAAGTTGGGCACGTAGTGGTTATCCATCACATCAAAGTGCACAATATCTGTACCGGAAGTGATGACATCTTCAATCTCTTGGCCAAGTTTGGCGAAATTTGCAGAAAGAATACTAGGGGCAATTCTAAAAGTTTTATCCATGATGTGAGTCCGTCAAATTAAAAATAACGCTAAACGGTTATTTTAACCCAGTTTTTTGATTTGGCGGCGCCGATTTAGCGGCACAGCTTGCCATCCAATGAGGTGCTTTGGATCACTGGTATCGCAATCAAAAATTCCAATAACACGCTAAGTTGATGTATTTCTTGCTTAACATAGGCCAATCCATCAAAATTACGCCTATGCAACTTTATGTTATCGGTGTTAACCATACCACCGCCCCCATCCAAATCCGTGAGCATGTAGCCTTTAATAGCGAACACCTCGGCAGCGCTTTGCGCGAACTGACCCAGCATGATGCGTCTGAGGCCGCCATTTTATCTACCTGCAACCGTACAGAGCTTTATTGCAGCACGGATAATCCGCAAAAACCACTGGATTGGCTATCGCAATATCACAAGCTGAATAAAGACGCGATTGCACCCTACATCTACACTCTTCCCAATGACGAAGCGGTTAAACACGCGTTTAGAGTAGCTTCCGGCTTGGATAGCATGGTGCTGGGTGAGCCACAAATTCTTGGGCAATTTAAGCAATCCGTCAAAATCGCACAGGACGCCGGCACACTCGGCACGTTGTTACACAAGCTGTTTCAACGCACGTTTGAAGTAGCAAAAGAAGTGCGCACCAATACAGATATTGGTGCCAATTCCATTTCAATGGCAGCGGCGGCGGTCAAGCTGGCGCAACGCATTTTTGGTGACATCAGCGCGCAAAAAGTATTATTTATTGGCGCAGGTGAAATGATAGAACTTTGCGCAGGCCACTTCGCAGCGCAACGCCCAAAAAGCATGACCATTGCTAACCGCAGCATTGAGCGTGGCTCAGCTTTGGCGGAAAAAATCACCTCGCAAGGCACTCATGCGCAAGCCATTTTGCTCAACGATTTACCTGCTCACTTCGCCGAATTTGACATTGTGGTTACCTCAACCGCCAGCTCATTGCCAATTATTGGCTTGGGTATGGTAGAAAGCGCCCTGAAAGCCCGTCGTCACCGACCGATTTTTATGGTGGACTTAGCCGTCCCGCGCGATATTGAAGCTGAAGTTACTGCGCTGGACGACGTATTTTTATACACGGTAGATGATTTGGCGCAAGTGGTGTCTGACGGTATTGAAAATCGCCAATCAGCGGCTGTTGAAGCAGAGATAATTGTTGCCACGCGCGTTGATCACTTTATGCAATGGTTTAAAAAACGCGATGCGGTGCCAACAATCAAAGCCTTGCGCGATCAGGTAGATGTCATGCGCAAAACCGAGCTAGAAAAAGCACTCAAACTGATCCAAAAAGGCGAAAATGCGGAAAAAGCCCTAGAGGCGTTAAGCGTTGCACTTGCCAACAAGTTCTTACACGCACCCAGCCACGCCCTGCACCAAACGCATGGTGAAGAACATGCAAAACTCGAAGATATTCTAAAACAGCTTTACCAAATTAAAAGTTAAAGAAGCGCCTAATGAAACCTAGCATGATTAGAAAACTCGCCACTTTGAGCGAGCGTTTAGATGAAATAGATCGTTTGATGAGCAGTGAAGGCATCACTAACGATATGGATAACTACCGCAAACTCACCCGCGAGCACGCTGAAATTACACCCATTGTGGAACAGTATCGCGAATTTGAGCGGGCAGAGGCTGACATCAAAGAAGCGCAAAACATGCTAAGCGACCCGGACATGAAAGAATTTGCGCAGGAAGAAATTGAGGCGGGTAAAACCAAACTGGAAAACGTTGAAAAAACACTGCAAACATTGCTGTTACCTAAAGATCCGAATGACGAAAAAAATATCTTTTTAGAAATTCGCGCTGGCACGGGTGGTGATGAGTCCGGTTTATTTGCAGGCGACCTTTTTAGAATGTACTCAAGATACGCGGAGCGCCAACGCTGGAAAGTTGAAGTGATGTCTGCCAATGAAGGCGAGATGGGTGGCTACAAAGAAATCATTGTCAAAATTGAAGGTTATGGTGCGTATTCCAAACTCAAATTTGAGTCTGGCGGTCACCGCGTACAGCGCGTACCCGATACCGAAACACAAGGCCGCATTCATACCAGTGCCTGTACGGTAGCTGTATTACCGGAAGCAGATGAAGTCACTGATGTCATCATTAACCCCGCTGATATTCGTATTGATACTTATCGTGCCAGTGGTGCGGGTGGTCAACACATCAATAAAACCGACTCCGCCGTTCGCATTACCCATGCGCCTACGGGCATTGTGGTGGAATGCCAGGAAGGCCGCAGTCAGCACGCCAACAAGGCGCAAGCCATGCAAGTGCTCGCGGCGCGTATTAAAGCCAAACAAGTAGATGAGCAACAAAGCAAAATCGCCAGCGAGCGCAAATCGCTCATTGGCAGCGGTGACCGCAGTGAGCGCATTCGCACCTACAATTATCCACAAGGTCGCATTACTGACCACCGTATCAACCTGACACTGTATAAAATCGATGCGATTACTGAAGGTGATATGGATGAGTTAATCGGTGCGCTATCTGCTGAACATCAGGCTGATTTGCTGGCAAGTTTAGGTGAAGACAACTAATCCTTTATAAAGATGAACATTCACCAAGCGTTGCTCGCAGCGCAAGCCACCCTCGCCCCATCATTGGAAGCAAGTGAAGCAAAACTAGAAGCTCAACTTCTCTTGCAGCATTTGCTCAACGTGAATCGGGCGTGGTTGATTGCTCATGCAAATGACACGCTACAAACCAATATCCATGAAGACTTTGAAGCATTATTAAATCGTCGCTTACTAGGCGAGCCCATTGCCTACATTTTAGGTTGTCGCGAGTTTTACGGTCTTCAACTTAAAGTAACCCCCGACACACTGATTCCACGCCCCGATACAGAAACATTGGTAGAAGCTGTGTTGGCTAAAGTTTTACCCGATCAAACCGCACATATTTTAGATTTAGGCACTGGCACAGGCGCCATTGCTTTAGCAATCGCAAGCAATCGCCCTCAGGCACAGGTGACTGCAATTGATGCTTCACAAGCCGCGCTAGATGTCGCCATTGAAAATGCTACCAGCCTGAACATAAGCAATGTGCACTTTATTTTAAGCGATTGGTTTGCTGCCATAAACAACGAAAAGTTTGATGTGATTGTGAGCAACCCGCCCTACATTGAAACAAGTGATGCGCACCTCAGCCAAGGTGATTTACGCTTTGAGCCAATCACTGCGTTAGCTTCCGGTAAAGATGGTCTAAATGACATTCAAAAAATTATAGAGAGTTGCCTGATTCACCTTAAAGCGCAAGGTTGGCTGATGCTGGAACATGGGTACAACCAAGCTGAGCAAGTAGCCGATTTGATGGCGCAGGCTGGCTTAGTGAGCATAGAAACAATCAAGGATTTTGGCGGAAATCACCGAGTTACCATCGGTAAGAATTCGCTAATTGTGAGTGCACATTGGGGCTAATACTGATTTTTAAGCCGTACATAATGATTTGCCGAGTACATAAAATGTGCAATCTCATCTGCTGTTAAAGCACGTACTTTCTTCGCAGGCCTGCCCACGTACAAATAACCGCTTTCCAACAGTTTACCTTCCGGCACCAGACTGCCTGCCGCGAGCAATACGTGTTTCTGCACCACCACTTTGTCCATGACGATGCTACCCATACCAATCAGGCATTCATCTTCCAGCGTACAGCCATGCAAAATCACGCTGTGGCCAACCGTCACGTTATCACCAATAATAAGCGGAGCGCCAGCAGGATCCCAGTTGGATTTGTGGCTTACATGCAGCATGCTTAAATCCTGCACATTGGTATTCTTGCCGATGCGGATACTATTAACGTCACCCCGAATCACGGCACTTGGCCAGACTGAGCTATGTTCACCTATAGTGACATCGCCAATAATTGTCGCGGCAGGGTGAATATAAACACCGTCGGCGAACCGTGGCAACAGCCCCTGAAAGCTTTGTATATGAGTAGCGTGAGTTTGTGTCATAACACATAGTATAATAAAACTATGCAAGAAAATAACTCCATTGGCATTGTTGCCCCACAAATAGCGCACTTTAACGCGCCACTTGAGCTTAAAAGCGGCGAGATATTGCCGCAATTTGATTTGGTTTATGAAACCTACGGCACGCTAAATGCTGATAAATCTAACGCCGTGATCATTTGTCACGCACTTTCCGGCAATCACCATGTGGCCGGTAAATATCACGCAGATGACAAATACCCGGGCTGGTGGGATAACCTGATTGGCCCCAACAAACCTTTGGATACCAACCGGTTTTTTGTGATCGGCCTCAATAACTTGGGCGGCTGTCATGGCAGCTCCGGCCCGGCGAGCATCAACCCGGTCACCAACAAACCCTGGGGTTCAGCATTCCCGATTGTAACGGTCGAAGATTGGGTCAATTCACAAGCGCGTCTATTAGACTATTTAGGGATTACTCAGCTTGCTGCGGTCATCGGCGGAAGTTTAGGCGGCATGCAAGCACTGCATTGGACGCTTGCCTACCCTGAACGTGTACGCTATGCACTGGTGATTGCTTCTGCGCCTAATCTAACAGCGCAAAATATGGCGTTTAACGAAGTTGCACGCCAAGCGATCATCACCGACCCTGAGTTTCATGGGGGGGATTACTACGCACACGGCGTTGTGCCACGCCGCGGACTACGAATCGCTCGCATGCTGGGTCACATCACCTATTTGAGTGATGATGCCATGGGCGAAAAATTTGGGCGCAAACTCAAAGACACCATCAAATACAGCTTTGATGTTGAATTTGAAATGGAATCTTACCTACGCTACCAAGGTGATAAATTTGCCGGTGAATTTGATGCCAATACCTATCTGCGCATGACGCGCGCGTTGGATTACTATGACCCTGCGCTCGAATTTGGCGGCGATTTGAGTAAAACTTTAAGCAATACCAAAGCGCAATTTTTAGTACTGTCATTTACCAGTGATTGGCGCTTTTCACCCGCACGCTCGCGAGAAATCGTCAAAGCACTGCTCGACAACGAAAGCACCGTCAGCTACGCCGAGGTAACAGCCGCGCATGGGCATGATGCCTTTTTGATGCCGGATCCACATTACCACGCTATTTTGCGTACCTATTTAAGCAACATTCAGGTTGGGTGCAACCATGCAGAATAATGTAAATATTACAAATTCTATTACGCGTTTTCGGCAGGATTTTGCGATTATTGCAAATTGGGTCAAATTTGGCTCCAAAGTGCTCGATTTAGGTTGCGGTGATGGCGAATTATTACAGTTTTTACGCGGCGCGCTCGAAACAAAAGGTTACGGTGTAGAAAAAGATGATGCCAACCTACTCGCCTGCATAAAAAACGGCACTAACGTTATTCAGATGGACTTGGAAGACGGTTTGTCAGGCTTTGAAGATCAATCATTCAACACGGTCATTCTGTCACAAACCTTGCAAGCCATGCATAACACAGAAGAAATTGTGCTGGAAATGCTGCGTGTAGGGCAAGAAATTATCGTCACATTTCCTAATTTTGGCTACTGGCGTAACCGCATGCAAATCAATGCAGGGCGTATGCCGGTATCAAAAGCTTTGCCATATCAGTGGTACGACACTCCCAACGTGCATCTTTGCACCATCAATGATTTCGATGAATTTTGTAAAAATCACAAAATTGAAATCCTAGAGCGCCGCGTCATCACCGATGGTGAAGAGGTTAGCTTTCTACCTAATTTGTTAGGTAGCTTGGCAATGTATCGCTTAAAAACCAAATAATAGCTTTGCAAACAGCCACACAACCCACTATCAGGCAATCACTCATGAGCCGAAAAATGCTCATTTGCATATTCACCGGCTTTAGCTCCGGCTTGCCGCTCTACATTCTCATCAGCTTGCTTCCGGCATGGCTACGCTCTGAAGGCGTAGATCTAAAGTCAATTGGTTTATTTGCGCTTATCAACTTGCCATTTACCTGGAAGTTTTTATGGGCACCGTTATTTGACCGCTACACACCACCATTAGGGCGCCGTCGCGGCTGGCTGCTAATTTCACAATTATTATTACTGGCATCTATCCCGGTATTCGGGGCTTTTAATCCAAAATTGGATATCTGGACCATTGCTTACCTTGCTACAGCCGTCGCGTTTTTTAGTGCATGCCAAGATATTGTATTGGATGCATACCGTCGCGAACTGCTAATTGACGCTGAATTGGGTTTGGGCAACGCTGTTCATGTAAACGCTTACAAAATAGCAGGGCTGGTACCCGGCGCGCTGTCGCTAATTCTAGCTGACCATTTGCCTTGGAGTAGTGTATTTATTATTACCGCACTCTTTATGTTGCCGGGGCTCATCATGACATTATTAATTACAGAACCTCAACTTAAAAATGGCGTGCCTAAAAGTTTACGCGCTGCGGTAGTGGAGCCTTTTAATGAATTTATCGGACGCAACGGCATACGATCCGCATTGGTCATTCTGGCGTTCATCTTTCTCTACAAATTGGGCGATAGCATGGCTACCGCTCTCGCCACGCCGTTTTACCTCGACATGGGCTATAGTAAAACCGAGATTGGCTTAATCGCAAAAAATGCGGGGCTCTGGCCCAGCGTTATTGGCGGCCTGCTTGGTGGGGTATGGATGATTAGACTTGGTATCAACCGTGCTTTGTGGGTGTTTGGCATAGTGCAAATGATTGCAATTTTGGGCTTTTCCTGGCTGGCTATATCATCACACAATCTTGCCTTGTTAGGCTTGGTAATTGGCGTTGAAGCCTTTGGGGTAGGGCTAGGCACCGCTGCTTTTGTTGCGTTTATCGCCCATACCACGCACCCACTTTACACCGCAACGCAATTCGCTTTATTTACCAGCTTGGCTGCCGTGCCACGTACTTTTGCCAATGCTGCTACCGGCTACATGGTGGAAAACCTAGGCTGGTTTAAATTCTTTATTTTGTGTTTTATCCTTGCCATCCCTGGCATGTTGCTATTGCTGAAAATCGCCCCTTGGAATGAAACTGCAAAAGAAATATACCCCTAAATTTGAGCACAAATCATTATTCATGCTCAATTTAGTTTTACTGAAAAAGCTCGTTTCTGGATGTGGTGATATTTTCCTCCCTAGTGGACAAACTTTCTTCCTCCGCAGGTAAAAGTGCAAGCTCCTCTTGATTTACAATTTTTTGCAGAAAATCGCTGCTCACCTGCAGATCTTGTATCCAGGCATTTTCACTTTGATCATTGTCAAGTCGCAGCATACTCGCTACTGAGCGCATATCCCAATTCTGGCTCCCCAGTAACTTAAGTGCAATTTTATCTGATTCTGCCAGTTGATCAGGTTTCATTCTCGCTAATGCAACCTCAGAACCCACCATAGAGGCGGCTGTTGATGTCACACTGGAAATCAACGTAGTCGCTGTAGTTGCCTGAGTAGCCGCAGACGAAGCGCTAATCACCCCCAACGCAGGAAATGCCATGCTGGCAAGCGCCGAAATGATTAGCTTGGTAAAGGTATTTTTGTTGTGATGCTTACCAATTACGTGGCCCATCTCGCGCGCCATAACAAAACTAAGCGCATCATCGGTTAGTTCCAGCTGTTGCAGGCCACGAAAAAGCACCACTTTACCGGCACCATTTGAAGCAGTACCCGGAACTTTTTTATCTACCACGTTGAAAGTAAATTGAGACGTACGCTTTTTAAGCGTTGGATACACTAAAAATGCGGTTGTTGATAACCGTGCGCCTAGTTGTTGAATGCGATCATCAAACACTCGGTTCAAACTACAATCCTCAGCTTCGCAAGGCACTGTGTTTGGCTTGATTGCAAGATGCATATGCATATTAACATCAGAATAAATATTGCTGATGCTGTCTGGCAGAATCGACTGCTCATTTTCAGCTGCTTGCACTGTAGTTACACTGACCCCTTGTGCAACAATAAGCATTAAAACAAGTTTTTTTAATGGTAATGGCAAAATGAATTCTTCCATTTAATTAAGGCGATAATCAACAATGAGCGGCGCGTGGTCACTAAACCGTTCGTCTTTATAAACGCTGGTGGCAAGCGCTTTACTTGCTAATTCCGGCGTTGCAATTTGGTAGTCTATACGCCACCCTACATTTTTAGCCCACGCCTGACCGCGGTTACTCCACCACGTATAGCAAGCATCAGTAGTATCAGGATGCAGTTTGCGATAAACATCTACCCAGCCTACCTCATCAAATAATGTCGTAAGCCATGCGCGCTCTTCCGGCAGAAAGCCGGAATTCTTTTTATTACCTTTCCAGTTCTTTAGATCCGCCTCTTTATGCGCGATGTTCCAGTCACCACAAATAACAACATCACGCCCGCTTTGTTTTAGCGCTTGTAATTGCGGCATAAAGCGTTCCAGCACACTGAATTTGAAAGCCTGCCGTTCCTCGCCACTGGATCCAGACGGCAAATACAGCGAAACTACACTTAAATTACCGAATCTTGCTTCTATATAGCGACCTTCGCTATCTATATCAGGGATCCTCAGGCCTTCAATCACTGCATCCGGCTGTGTTTTTGAATAAATACCAACACCACTGTAGCCTTTTTTCTCGGCATAATGAAAATAACCATAATAGCCTTCAGGATTCAGCATTTCGGTTGTCATGTCAGTCACCTGCGCCTTGATTTCCTGCATGCAAACAATATCGGCATCCTGCTTTTTAAGCCAGGCGTAAAGACCTTTATTAGTAGCAGAGCGTATGCCATTCAAATTTAACGATATAATCTTCAAACTTTATTCCTGATTCATAATAGATAGACAACATGACCCGACCAGCAGATCAATTTAGACAAGAGTTTATCGCATTTGCGATTCAAAAAGAGGTTTTGCGTTTTGGTGAGTTCAAAACCAAGGCCGGTCGTTTAAGCCCATATTTTTTTAATGCGGGTCTATTTAATGACGGTGAGAGCTTGATGAAACTGGGTGAGTTTTATGCAGAAGCCATTAAAAATTCCGGAATTCAATTTGACATGCTATTTGGCCCAGCATATAAAGGTATTACATTGGTGGCAAGTATTGCCATCGCATTTGCCAAAAATGGTCACAATTTACCTTATGCCTATAACCGTAAAGAGGCCAAAGATCATGGCGAAGGCGGTGTGATTGTTGGTAGCCCATTGCAAGGGCGAGTGCTTATTATTGATGATGTCATTTCGGCTGGAACATCAGTACGTGAGTCTGTTGAACTTATCAAGGCAAGTGGCGCCCATGCTTGCGGTGTAGCCATCGCCATTGACCGGCAGGAAAAAGGTTCCGGCGAATTATCTGCAGTACAGGAAGTGGAAACAATCAACCAAATACCCGTTTGTGCCATTGCAAATTTAAATGATTTATTGAATTACTTACAAAATCAACAAGATATGACAAAAAGCCTGCTTGCCGTTGAGGCCTATCGCCAAGAATATGGCGTAATTTAAAGTCAATAAGCGCTTTGATTGGCGCGGCAACAGCAAACTAAGCCCCGAGTTTTTTCTTCAAGAGCTCGTTTACCTGCGCGGGGTTAGCCTTGCCTTTTGAAGCCTTCATCGCCTGACCCACTAGGGCATTAAACGCTTTCTCCTTGCCGGCTTTGAACTCTTCAACCATTGCGGCGTTGGCGGCCAGCACTTCATCAAGAATCGCTTCAATCGCACCTGTATCAGAAACCTGTTTTAAGCCTTTTGCCTCAATAATCGCATCAACCTCACCCTCGCCATTCCACATCGCTTCAAATACCTGCTTGGCAGCATTGTTTGAAATGGTGTTGTCTGTAATACGGTTAAGCAAACCAGCCAATTGCACAGCACCCACCGGTGAGTCTGCGAGAGGCTTTTCTTCTGCGTTGAGTTTTGCTGAAATAGCACCCATTAGCCAGTTGGCAGCAGGCTTGGCTTCTGCACCTGCACCCACCGTTGCCACAAAATAATCGGCAAGTTCACGACTTGCAGTTAATGCTGCCGCATCGTAACCCGTTAAGCCAAACTGCGCTTCAAATCTTGCCTTCATCGCCTCTGGCAACTCTGGCATTTGCGCTTTTACTCGCACTTTATCAGCCTCGGTAATTTCTAATGGCAATAAATCCGGGTCGGGGAAGTAACGATAATCGTTGGCCTCCTCTTTGCTACGCATGGCGCGTGTTTCACCAGTATCGGGATTAAACAACACCGTAGCCTGCTGAATTGTGCCACCATCTTCTAACGTTTCAATTTGCCAGCGCGTTTCGTATTCAATCGCCTGCGTCATGAATTTGAACGAGTTAAGATTCTTAATCTCGCGACGCGTACCCAGCTTGTCACTGCCTTTTTTACGCACAGACACGTTCACATCACATCTGAAGCTGCCTTCTTGCATGTTACCGTCGCAAATACCTATCCATTGCACCAGCTCATGCAGTTTTTTGGCATAAGCGACCGCTTCTGCCGCTGAGCGCATGTCGGGCTCAGTTACAATTTCCAACAAGGGTGTACCTGCACGGTTCAGATCAATACCACTCATGCTCGCTACCGCACCATCAGACTTTAAATCATGTACAGATTTACCCGCATCCTCTTCCAAATGGGCGCGTGTGATATTGATGACCTTTTCATAGGTTTCATTTTTACCTACGGCAGGCACCTGGATAGTCACTACGCCTTTACCGACAACCGGCAACTCATACTGACTGATTTGATAGCCTTTTGGCAAATCCGGATAAAAATAGTTTTTACGCGCAAACACTGAACGCGGTGCGATTTCCGCATTGATTGCCAAACCAAATTTAATGGCGCAATTCACTGCTTCTTTATTTAACACCGGCAACACGCCTGGTAAAGCGATGCTCACCTCGCAGGCTTGTGTGTTAGGCTCTGCACCAAAGGCTGTTGATGCGCCTGAGAAAATTTTAGTGTTTGTTTGCAACTGGGTGTGTGTTTCCAACCCGATAACGACTTCCCATTCCATTATGCCAAGCCCTCTGCTGCCAAATCAGGCATTCTTGTATGCCAATCTGTCACTTGTTGATACTGATGTGCAACGTTCAACATACGCGCCTCATCAAAATAATTACCGATAATTTGCAAGCCCACAGGCAAGGCTTTTCCATCACCACCCGTGCTGAATCCTGCTGGCACACTCATGCCTGGCAAGCCTGCCAAGTTGGTTGAAATGGTATAAATATCCTGCAAATACATCGCGACAGGGTCATCTACTTTTTCACCTGCTTTAAAAGCCGTGGAAGGTGCTGCTGGCCCCATAATCACATCACATTGTTTGAATGCTTCTACGAAATCTTGCACAATCAAGCGGCGAATCTGTTGCGCTTTAAGATAATAGGCATCGTAGTAACCTGCACTCAACACATAAGTGCCAATTAAAATACGGCGTTTCACTTCTGCACCAAAACCTTCAGCGCGCGACTTGCAATACATATCCATCAAATCTGTGTACTGTTCAGCACGATGCCCGTAGCGCACGCCATCATACCGCGACAGATTGCTGGAAGCTTCTGCCGGCGCCAAAACATAATAGACCGGGATAGATAAACCAGTGTTTGGCAGTGAAATTTCCACAATTTCAGCACCCAGTTTTTTGTACTCAGCAATGGCCGTTTCAATGACCGCAGCCACGCCGGCATCAAGACCTTCCGCAAAGAACTCTTTCGGCAACCCTATTTTTAGACCTTGCAAAGGCTTGTTCAAATTTCTGGCGTAGTCCTCTTTTTCACGATTCAAGCTGGTGGAATCACGCGCATCAAAACCCGCCATCACGTTCATCATCAGCGCACAATCCTCGGCTGATTTTGCCATCGGGCCCGCTTGGTCCAAACTAGAAGCAAAAGCAATCATGCCATACCGTGACACTACACCATAAGTCGGTTTCAGACCGGTAAAGCCGCAAAGTGATGCGGGTTGACGAATAGAGCCTCCGGTGTCGGTGCCTGTCGCTGCCGCACAAAGGCGCGCGGCGACTGCTGCTGCACTGCCGCCACTGCTACCACCCGGCACGCGGGTGAAGTCCCATGGATTTTTCACACCACCAAAATAGCTCGTTTCATTAGATGAGCCCATCGCAAACTCATCCATATTGGTCTTACCCAAATTCACCGCGCCTACGGCATCAAACTGAGTGATTACATGCGCATCATACGGCGCAATAAAATTGGCCAGCATTTTCGAGCCACAAGTGGTTTGCCAGCCTTTGGCACAAAAAATATCTTTTTGTGCGATTGGAATACCCGTGAGCGGCTCGGCGTTACCTGCAGCAATACGTGCATCAGCAGCCTTTGCCTGTGCGAGTGTTTTTTCTTTATCCAGCGCTATGTAAGCATTGATAATAGGATTAAGTGCATCGATACGGTTAAGGAAAGTTTGTGTAAGTTCCACGCTGGAAATTTGCTTTTCAGCCAGCATCTGACTGAGTGTTTTTAGGCTACGGTTGATCATATTGCAATTACTCGATGACTTTAGGGACTAGATAAAGACCATGGTCTACAGCCAACTCCGTTGAGCCATTACCAAGAACAGGTGCAATTTTTTGGAATTCTTCACGCTGATTGGTTTTAGTCACCACATCATCACGCAAGCGCTGCACTACGTCCTGAGAGTGTGACATGGGCACGATACCGGCAGTATCTACTGCTTGCATTTGTTCAATCAATCCCAAAATGCCAGTGAGCTTAGTCAGCGTTGACGCTGCATCACTATCGCTCACCTCAATACGCGCAAGATGCGCGATTTTTTTAATATCTTCAGTACTTAGTGCCATACTTCAACAATCCGAAATGTAGTGGGGACAATTTGATGACTTTAAAAGTCGGTTATTTTTATTTAAATCACTTGGTTGCGATTATTCGCGGTGTAATTTAAGTTGTACTTTAATATCTTAATATTTTTCCAATGCATGTTAATTTTCAACAAGATATGCGGTATTATACCCTGATTTTATGCGCGCCTTAATTCATGTGGAATGATTAAGCTCGCAGCTCGTGCTGAATACGCACCATCCCACAGGAAAAACACAATGTTCGGTTTTATCAGTAGCTACTTTTCAAATGATCTTGCAATCGACTTAGGCACCGCAAACACACTTATTTACGCTCGCGGTAAGGGCATTATTTTAGATGAACCTTCAGTCGTCGCAATCCGCCTTGAAGGTGGTCCCGGTGGTAAAAAAACTCTGCTCGCGGTTGGTGCCGAGGCCAAAGGTATGTTAGGACGTTCCCCAGCAAACATTCAAGCCATACGCCCAATGAAAGACGGCGTAATTGCTGACTTTACAATTACCGAGCAAATGCTCAAATACTTTATTCGCCGTGTACATGATCCCCGCTGGTTCGCACCCAGCCCCCGCATCATTATTTGCGTACCTGTAGGTTCAACTCAGGTTGAGCGACGTGCGATTAAAGAATCTGCTGAACGCGCCGGCGCTAAACAGGTATTTTTGATTGAAGAGCCAATGGCTGCAGCAATCGGCGCGGGTATGCCAATTTCCGAAGCAACAGGCTCAATGGTTGTGGATATTGGCGGCGGCACCACAGAAGTTGGTGTTATTTCACTTGGCGGCATTGTTTACGCAAAATCTGAACGCGTGGGTGGTGATAAATTTGACCAAGCGATTATTGATTACATCCGCCGTAATTACGGCATACAGATTTCCGAACCTACCGCCGAGAACATCAAAAAAACCATAGGCTCCGCCTTCCCCGGTTCTACTTTGCTAGAGATGGAAGTCACCGGCCGCAACCTTGCAGAAGGTTTGCCACGTAAATTTACAATTTCCAGCAATGAAATCCTAGAAGCACTCACTGAGCCGCTAAAAGCTATTGTTGGCGCAGTAAAATCAGCACTTGAGCAAACTCCTCCTGAGTTGGGTGCGGATATTGCTGAAAAAGGGATGGTACTCACGGGTGGCGGCGCGCTATTGCGCAACTTGGATAGGCTGCTGATGGAAGAAACCGGCTTACCAGTGATTGTTGCAGAAGAACCGCTCACCTGCGTAGCTCGCGGTTGTGGTCAAGCACTAGACGAGATAGATAAATTAGCCAATATTTTTGCTTACGAGTAAACAAGCACTTTGACCTGAACTTGTGAAAAATTTGGGTTAATTAGCAGTGTAGAATTTTAGGCCGTTTAATACGGCCTAATTTCATATCATTACTGGCAATAATCTACCTACAAAATAATAGAGGCTTAAAATATTCAGCCATGGTACCAGGCTTTCATCAAAATCTTGAGCAACAACAAGCCCCTGTGCTATTCGCACACGGCCCAAGCCCTTTTGCGCGCTTAGTATTTTTTGCCGCCTTGTCATTAGCGCTCATGGCAATCGACTCTCGCCTGCAATATTTGACCCAGGTGCGTGAAAATCTGATTGAGCTGCTACATCCGTTGCAAGTCATTGCCAATGCACCCTCTCAACTTTACCGCTTTACGAATGAATATTTTTCAACGCACCATTACCTGCTAAACGAAAACAAAAAATTAGAAGAACTGGCATTAGAACAAGATATTTCCCTGCAACGACTCAACACGCTCACTCTTGAAAATGCCAATCTGCGCGATTTGTTGCAAGCCAATAAAGCTTTGGTTGAAAGCAGTACGTTGGGAGAAATTATGTACGTAGGTCGCGACCCATTTACTAGGAAAGTTATCGTGAATCGAGGGACGTCGCATGGAATCGTAGCAGGTGCTGCGGTGGTGGATGCAAAAGGTGTCATTGGCCAAGTCACGCGCACTTATTCATCAAGTAGTGAAGTCACACTGATTACTGATAAATCACTCGCCATTCCAATTCAAATAGAACGTAACGGCTTACGCGCTATTGCATTTGGTCATGGTCGTAACAACACATTGGATTTGCCCTACCTACCGGCTAATGTAGATATTCGCCGTGGTGATAAATTGGTCACCTCCAGCATAGATGGCATTTACCCGGCAGGGCTTGCGATCGCAACGGTTTCAGAGATAAAAGTCACATCAGACTCGCCTTTTGCACGCATAGTCTGTGTGCCAACTGGTGGTATAGAAAACCATAGACAAGTGCTTTTGGTCAGCATTCCCCAAGCCGAAACATTAGTCAGCACCAGCGCATTGGTTAACGAAGGTGTTGCAGTAGATAATAATAAAAAGCCGAGCAAACCACATGCACAAGAGTAGGCTCAAATCAATTTACTTATCGCTTCTGCTGGCATTTATCTGCCTGCTATTTCCATGGTCAGGTCTTGCCTTGAAATTACGCCCGGATTTCATGCTGCTGGTAATAATATATTGGTTATTACGTGCGCCTAATCTATGTAATGTGGGTACCGCATGGTTCATTGGTTTGTGTGTGGACTTGGCAACAGGCGGCACATTTGGTCAATATGCACTGGTATACACGGTGACTGCTTATGTTGCCGTGATTTATCAACGCCGCCTGGTGTTATTTAATGGCACGCAGCAACTGGTTTATGTTTTCTTGTTATTAATTATTTCGCAAATCGTTTTACTCATACTTAAAACCTTTGCTGGTACGGGTTTATTTGGTTGGGATTATTTCCTACCCAGTATCACCGGTATTTTAATGTGGCAAATTGCAGTCACCTTGGGTTTAAATACTAGCAGAAATACTCGCGGCAGCTAATTTACAGCATGGGTACAGAATTTAAAAACGACCTACACGAGCAACATTATTTTAGGCTCAGATTAGGATTTTCCGGGCTTGTAGTGCTGGCGCTATTTACATTACTTGCCTTTCGCTTTGCTTACTTGCAGGTCAAGCAATACAATCACTATCAGACACTTGCTGAAAGTAACCGCATTTCCTTAGTTCCTATCCTCCCTAATCGCGGCCTGATTCTTGATAAGAATGGCGTAGTGCTTGCGCATAACTTTTATGTCTACGCCTTAGAAATCACCCCTGCAAAAGTAAAAGACCTTGAAGCAACCATTGCTGAAGTCAGTCAACTAGTTGAAATTAGCACTTCAGACCGTAAACGCTTTAATAAATTCAGGCAACAGAGTCGTAACTTTGAAAGCATCCCCATTCGCACCCACCTCAATGAAATTGAGGCTGCAAAATTTGCAGTGAATCATTACCGGTTTCCTGGAGTAGAAATCAAGTCTCGCCTGTTTAGACACTACCCCTTGGGCAGGCTTGGTTCACACATGGTGGGGTATATTGGCCGCATTAACGATAAAGATTTAATTAACCTTGAAAAATCTGGCGACATCTCCAACTACAAAGGCTCCGACCACATTGGTAAAAGTGGCTTAGAGCAATTTTATGAACATCGCCTGCATGGCACTACGGGGTTTCAACAAGTAGAGATTGATGCAGATGGCTATGCGGTACGCGTACTATCAAGCAATCCTCCAATAGCGGGCGATAACCTCATTTTGTCGGCAGATAGCAAACTGCAAGCCATTGCCGAAACTGCATTTGGTGATCGCCGTGGCGCCCTAGTCGCCATCAATCCAAAAACAGGGGCAGTGCTCAGTTATGTCAGTCAGCCAACATTTGACCCTAATCTATTCGTAGATGGCATTGATACTGAAAATTGGCAGCTGCTCAACGAATCGTTGGATAAACCTTTAGTCAATCGTCCATTACGCGGCATCTATCCGCCCGGCTCTACGTTTAAACCATTTGTTGCACTCGCAGGACTAGAAACGGGCAAGCGCACACCGCCTTTTGCGATTCATGATGCAGGCTTTTTTACCTTACCAGGTAGCAGCCATCGCTACCGTGACTGGAAACCAGGCGGGCATGGCATTGTCGATATGCAACGTGCCATTACCATTTCATGCGATACTTTCTTCTATGGTCTGGCGATGGAACTGGGTATAGAAAAACTGACCTCATTTGTACGCCATTTCGGTTTTGGCAGAAAATCCGGTTTGGATATTAAAGGCGAAATTGAGGGATTGCTGCCCACGCCAGAATGGAAAATGCGACGCTACAAGCAACCTTGGTATCCAGGTGAAACCGTTATTGTCGGGATTGGGCAAGGCTATACCTTGGTAACGCCATTACAACTTGCGCAAGCCACCGCTATTTTGGCTAACAATGGTGTTGCCATGAAGCCGCACTTAGTCGCACAAATCCAAAATCCACTGACGGGCAAGAGTCTAACCTCACCGGCTATTGTGCAAGATAAAGTCAAGCTCAACTCTGACAATATTGAAATTGTGAAGCGTGGCATGATTGATGTCACACTGCCTGGAGGCACTGCGGCGAGTGTGGGAGCAAATGCAGGGTATTCGATTGCCGCAAAAACCGGTACCGCGCAAGTGATTGGAATTAAGCAAAATGCAAAATATGATGAACATAGCATCAACGAGCGTCATCGCGATCACGCGTTATTTATTGCTTATGCGCCGGCTGAAGATCCCAAAATTGCATTGGCTGTGATTGTTGAGAATGGCGGGCACGGTGGTTCTGCGGCAGGTCCGATTGCCAGAAAAGTCATGGATTATTATCTGCTGGGCAAGTTGCCGCCCGTTGAGGCGATAAAAACCGACATCATCACGCCTGCCAACGCTACCGGCAGCATTTCTACAACAATACCAGCAGTCGTGCCAGAAGAGGAATTCCATGATTAACCGACTGCTTCATCATCTGATAAAACATGTCGATTCATTTTTAATGACGTGTTTGCTTTTTACATTATTGATTGGTTTATTCGTACTTTACAGTGCATCCGGCCAGGATATTGAACGTGTTTATGCGCAAAGTATCAACATTGCCGTAGCGTTAAGCTGTTTATGGATGGTTGCCAATATTACCCCCTATCAGCTGGAGCGCTTTGCGCCATATCTCTACATACTAAGCATTTTATTGTTAATTGGCGTTGCCCTGTTTGGCACCATTAGTCATGGTGCCAGGCGATGGCTGAATATCGGTATTGCTCAAATTCAGCCTTCAGAAATTATGCGTATTGCTATGCCGATGATGCTGGCCTGGTATTTCTCCAAATGTGAAGGAAAACCTAAAGTCGGTCATTTTGCATTTGGCGGATTACTGCTGGCAATACCGGTAGCACTCATCATGAAGCAACCTGATTTAGGTACAGCTTTACTTATCATGGCATCCGGTTTTTACATTTTGTTTTTAGCAGGCTTAAATTGGAAGTTCTTGTTAGGCGGCGGCACGTTACTAGCCGCACTCACACCGGTATTTTGGTTTATGCTGCACGATTATCAACGGAAACGCATAGAAATTTTATTAGACCCAACGCAAGACCCGTTGGGCGCAGGCTACCACACCATACAAGCGATTATTGCCATTGGCTCCGGTGGTGCGGCAGGTAAAGGCTGGCTCAATGGTACGCAAGCACAGTTGGATTTTCTACCTGAACGCACTACAGATTTCATCTTCGCAGTATTTAGTGAAGAGTTTGGATTTTTAGGTAATTTATTACTACTCACATTTTTTAGCCTCATTATCATGCGCGGTCTCACGATCGCCTCGCAGGCAAAAGGCACATTTTCCCGATTGCTAGCCGGTAGTATTACCCTTACTTTTTTCACCTACGCATTTGTGAACATGGGCATGGTAAGCGGCATTTTACCTGTAGTAGGTGTGCCATTACCTCTAATTAGTTATGGCGGCACTTCTATGGTGACGCTTTGCCTGAGTTTTGGCATTTTAATGAGCATACAAACACATAAAAAACTGGTCGCAACCTAATTGGGACTCATGAATGATTAAGCAATGTCTTGTCGTGGTGTGCATCGTACTTCTGTCTGCTTGCGGTGGTAATTTTGCAAAAAAACCAAATTTCCCGGCACCTGACGTGCGCGCATCTTCCCCCTCAGTAGATGCAGAAACCAAACCATCGACCGCACCCACGGGTAAGGGCGGTTATTACTTAGATGATGGGCCAGGGGATAACGCACCCGCAGACATTGATAGTATTCCAGATGCACAACTCAAAACCGAAGTGCCACTCACACGTGCTAACAAGCCTTACTCTGCGTTAGGTCAGGAGTATATGCCCATGACTAGTTATGCTCCCTATGTTAAACAGGGCGTCGCTTCATGGTATGGCAAACGCTATCACGGTAAAAAAACATCCAGCGGTGAAATCTATGATATGTACGCCATGACTGGCGCACATACAACACTCCCCATTCCCAGCTATGTGAAAGTAACCAATCCAGCTAATGGTCACTCAGTGGTTATTCGGATTAACGACAGAGGCCCTTTCAAGCATGAGCGCCTGATAGATTTATCTTACGCGGCAGCCTATAAGTTACGCTTGACCACCCAAGGAAGCGGGTTAGTTGAAGTGCAAGCCATTGATACCAGTTCTGAAGCTTTGCAGAAAATTACCCACAATAGAACAGAACTCAAGAATAGCGCAGGGGTCAGTGCTGCAAGCTATTATGTGCAAACAGGTGCATTTGAAAGTAAAGTTAATGGTGATTGGTTACAAAAGAAAATTCTGAGCTTGAATCTCGCTGACAATGCCGCCGTCACTAACGTGTATAATGGCGGCTTATACCGAGTGAAACTAGGTCCTTTTAATACAAAACAAGAGGCAGACGTTTCTGCCAACAAAGTTCGCCAGCAATTAAACATTTCCGCAATCGTTACCAATCAGTAAAGCCACACGTTAAATCTCATGCCAATATTTAAATATCAATTTCTAGCACGTACGATCAAAAAATTATCCTTAACCGCCTTAATTGTTGGCTTAACTGCCAGTCAATTTGCCCGCGCTGATAACGCACAAATCGCACCGCCACCAAGCCTGGCTGTTAAAGCGTACATACTCACCGACTTTAATAGCGGTCATGTGATTGCCAACCAGAATGGCGATATGCGTGCTGAACCAGCATCGCTTACTAAAATAATGACCGCCTATTTAAGCTTTAAAGCACTAAAAAATGGTCACCTGCAACTCACGCAAACCTTGCCTGTCAGCAAGATGGCATGGCAAGCTGAGGGCTCAAAAATGTTCATTGAGCCAAATAGACCTGTAACAGTAGATGAGCTCTTGCACGGCATGATTATCCAATCAGGCAACGATGCCTCAGTGGCTTTAGCAGAAGGCATTGCCAGCTCTGAAACTTTATTTGCCGAAATGATGAATAAAGAAGCGCGACGCTTAGGCATGAAAAATACGCACTATATGAATGCTACCGGGATGCCTGACCCGCAACATTACACCACTGCTGGAGATTTATCTATTCTCGCCACAGCTTTGATTCGTGACTTTCCAGAGGAGTACAAACGCCTGTATTCCGTTAAGGAATATACTTACAACAACATTAAACAGCCCAACCGTAACCGCCTGCTCTGGTTAGACCCCAATGTAGATGGTATGAAAACAGGGCACACAGAAACAGCTGGCTACTGCCTGATTTCTTCTGCTAAACGCGGTACCACACGCCGTATTTCAGTTGTGTTGGGCGCACCTACGGATGCCGCCCGCGCGACAGAAAGTCAAAAATTACTTAATTATAGCTTCCAATTTTTTGATTCAAGTTTGATTTATAAGCAAGGTCAAAGCGTCAGCCAGTTGAAGGTATGGAAGGGTGGTGAGAATCAAGTAGCCTCTACGGTAGCCGGTGATTTATTTCTCACCCTGCCCAAAGGCGAATATGCCAACGTCAAAGCCGTGATCTCAAGCACGCAACCGTTAATTGCGCCCATTAAAAAAGGGCAGGTAATAGGTAAACTAAAATTCACACTCAATGGCAAAACCATAGATGAGCGCGCGCTGGTTGCAGCTAACTCAATTGCTGCCGCAGGCATTCTAGGTCGTGCGTGGGATTCAATTAAATTGCTATTGCAATAAATGCTTTTTCAAAATCCAATCATTCATTAGAGCATATGACCGATATTGAACCACACTCAGCCCCTCCGTTAATTGATTTCCCATGTCACTTTGCCATCAAAGTGATGGGGGAAACACAAGAAACATTTGCTGCCACAATGATCGCCACCATTCAGACCATAGTGCCAACATTTAGTGCAGAACATGTAGAAATGCGCGCAAGCTCCGCTGGCAAATATATCAGCCTCACTTGCACCGTATATGTAGTCTCACAAGCGCAATTAGACGATATCTACCGCTTATTGAGCACACATCCCCTGGTGAAATTTTCGCTCTAGCCGCAATTAACTTGCCATGCAGCAACCTTTAACGATACGGCGTTTGGGGCTTACCGAGTTTGAACCCTCATGCCAGGCAATGCAACGCTTTACTGCAGAACGCACAAGTAGCACCCCAGACGAAATATGGCTCACGGAACATCCACCTGTTTATACATTAGGTCTTAATCGCAAACAAGTACGCCTGCCGGCCCGCAACGATATACCGATCATCCTTACCGATCGTGGCGGAAAAATCACCTATCATGCGCCGGGGCAGATCATCATTTACGTGTTGCTAGACTTAGCGCGGCGTAAACTCAACATCCGCAGCATGGTCAGCCTGCTTGAGGAGTCGGTGATAGAATTACTGGCCGAGTTCAATATTGGTGCAACGGCAAAAAAAGATGCGCCTGGCGTATATGTGAATATCAACGCTGCGCAGATCGCAAAAATTGCTTCACTTGGCTTACGCATTAAAAATAATTGCTGCTATCATGGGCTGAGTCTTAACGTGGAGATGGATTTGAGTCCGTTTGAGGCAATTGACCCTTGCGGTTACGCCGGCTTAAAAGTCACTCAAACCAAAGACTTGGGCATTACCGCTAATACACAAATAATAAGTGAACTGCTACTGCAAAAACTCACCGCAAAATTACGGAAGCACGCATGACTAACGCCTTATCCAATAAAGTTACCAGCCAAAAAATCGCAGGAATAAAGGAAATTGACGCGGCAAAAACTTCGCGCATTCCAATCAAAATCATTCCACAACCGATTCAGCGTAAGCCGGAATGGATACGCATGAAAGCGCCTGATGGCGTGCGTTATCAGGAAATTAAACGTGTCTTGCGTGACAACAATCTGCATACAGTATGTGAAGAGGCAAGCTGCCCCAATATAGGCGAATGCTTTAGCAATGGCACTGCCACTTTTATGATTCTGGGTGACATTTGTACTCGACGTTGCCCATTCTGCGACGTCGCACATGGCAAACCACTACCGCCCGATGCCAATGAGCCTGAAAATCTTGCGCGCACCATTGCACAAATGAAACTCAAATACGTGGTGATTACCAGTGTAGACCGTGACGATTTACTCGATGGCGGCGCACAGCACTTTGCCGATTGTATCGCTGCCGTGCGCGCGCAGTCGCCCCATATCAAAATTGAGATTCTGGTGCCTGACTTTCGTGGTCGGTTGGGGGTTGCACTGGAAATTCTGCGTACCGCACCACCTGACGTCATGAATCACAATCTTGAGACTATTCCACGACTTTACAAGCAGGCCAGACCTGGCTCTGATTATCAAAACTCGCTCAATTTACTCAAAGCATTTGGTGAAATGTATCCGCATATCCCGACAAAATCAGGCTTAATGCTGGGGCTGGGTGAAACTGATGAAGAAATCTTAACCGTGATGCAAGATTTACGTACTCACAACGTAAGCATGCTCACGCTAGGTCAGTATCTACAGCCCAGCATCCATCATTTACCGGTGATGCGTTACGTTGAACCTGCTATTTTTGAATCTTTAAGACAAAAAGCGGACGACATGGGCTTTAATAACACCGCCAGTGGCCCCATGGTAAGAAGTAGCTATCACGCCGACGCGCAAGCACAAAAAATGATAGAGTAGTCTAAAACTCGCATTACGGGATTCACAACCCCTGTATCAACTAGAGAAGAATATGGTTCCACATTTAACAACCGCACTCAATGGCCCATTGCTTGGTTTAGAAAAAAGCATGCTGGATGCCATGCCCAAGATTGAGCACTGGTTTCGTACCCAATGGTTGGAATACGCCGCCCCGTTTTATGCTTCGGTTGATTTACGTAATGCAGGCTTCAAATTAGCGCCGGTAGATACTAATTTATTCCCTGGCGGTTTTAATAATCTCAACCCGGATTTCCTACACTTAAGCGTACAAGCCGCCATGGTAGCCGTAGAGAAAATCTGCCCTGAAGCGCGCCGCTTGCTGATTATTCCTGAAAATCATACGCGCAATACCTATTATTTGCGCAATGTGGTTGAACTTGCCAATATATTAAAACAGGCCGGCTTAGACATCAGAATAGGCTCAATCTCGCCTGAAATCACAGCTCCCACCATGCTCGAAACACACGACGCGCAACATTTGCTATTAGAGCCTGTAATGCGCGTTGGCAACCGCATCAAATTACAAAGTTATAAAGCAAATGGTTTTACACTGGAAGAATTCGATAGCTGTGCCATCCTGCTCAATAATGATTTATCAGGCGGCATTCCAGAGATACTCAAAAATCTGGAACAAGATTTGATACCCCCGCTTTATGCAGGCTGGAGCACACGCCGTAAATCACAACATTTTGAAGCCTATAACCGTGTAGTGGCTGACTTTGCGGCACTGCTGGGTATTGATGAATGGCTGTTGAACCCCTACTTTGCTACTTGTGGTGAAATAGACTTTAATGCACGCACCGGTGAAGATTGTCTCGCGTTCAAAGTAGAACAATTGCTCGAAAAAATCAAAATTAAATATGCGCAATATGGGGTAACACAAGAGCCGTTTGTCATTGTTAAGGCGGATGCCGGCACCTATGGCATGGGCATCATGACAGTAAAATCACCCGACGACGTGCGTGGCTTAAACCGTAAAACCCGCAATAAAATGTCAGTGATAAAAGAAGGGCTGGAAGTGACTGAGGTCATTATTCAAGAGGGAGTTTATACCTTTGAAAGCATTAACGAAGCGGTAGCCGAACCGGTGGTGTATATGATGGATCACTTTGTTATCGGTGGTTTTTACCGCGTACATACCGGGCGCGGCATCGATGAAAACCTAAATGCGCCCGGCTCGCATTTTGTACCACTGGCATTTGAAAAGCCCTGCACCTTGCCAGATTGCAAAGGCGCACCTGATGCAACTCCGAATCGATTTTATGCTTACGGCGTAGTAGCGCGCCTAGCTTTACTAGCCGCAGCTATTGAATTACAAGAACAAAACCCGCTTAACCAATAAAGTTGCAGAAACAGATGAAACTCATTTTTATTCTCGACCCACTTGAAAGCCTGAAAAGCCATAAAGACACTAGCCTTGCCATAATGCGCGAAGCGAGCCAGCGTGGGTGCGCGCTGTTTGTGAGTATGCAACATGACCTCTTCTTGCGTGGAGATCAAGCTAGAATTAGTGCGCAAAAGTTTAGCTTCACGGCACAGGGCTATGCGCTGGAAGAAGGTGCTGAATATTCCCCCGCAGCATTTGATGCCATTATCATGCGTAAAGACCCACCGTTTGATAGCGAATATCTTTACAGCACCTACCTGCTCGAAATTGCCGTCAACC
>CAMBZE010000006.1 GCA_945872425.1 Methylotenera oryzisoli
ACCGACAAACTTGATGAGAGCACCACATTAGAACCGCCGCTTAAAGGGCGAATCAGCCGCCAAGTGAAACACATGCCGATTCAAACTCAAATCACCATTACGGAGGCAGCTGAAAACACCCATCACAAGCTAGATATTATTGCGAACGACAGACCCGGCTTACTCGCCACACTGGCACAGCAATTTTTAAAACATGATATTGAGCTACACAATGCAAAAATTAACACGCTCGGTAACCGTGCTGAAGATACCTTCTTAATCTCCGCCAAAAACGGCCAAAAGTTAGATGCAGATAGCATTCAATCCTTACATCAGGCACTGATGACTGACATTTAGCCCAATCAATCAAGCCCCCCCCCCTGCAGACCATAAAAAAGGCCTCGATTTCTCAAGGCCTTCTATGCTAAGGAAACACTGATTAAATCCTCATGACCACGCACAAGAGGTTTGCGGGATGGGATGCTAGACAGGCGACGAGGTTAATGGTTATTCCCTTGATGAGGAGCCTAACACAGCAGACCGCTCGCAAACCCTGTGCCCATCAGGGTTGCGGTAAATTTGTGCGCTTACGTATGTGTGCTCCTTGGCTTCGTAGAATAACTACGACCTGCGTCGCACGCCTCGCAATCATCACAAATTTATTCGCAACGTGGCTCATGGTGATTTAATCAGTGCTTCCTTAAGCTAAAATAGCATAACTTCTCATCCGCTAGATTCATATGTTCGATTTTTTCAAAAAAGATAAACCGCAACCAAATGCTAAAGCAGGCTCAGAGCAACTCGCACCTGAACCTGCTGAAGCTACAGCCAGCAAAAGCTGGGCAGAGCGGCTAAAACAAGGCCTTAGCAAAACGCGTAGCCAGCTTGGCCGCCAATTAGCCGGTCTATTTGGCGGCGGTAAAATTGATGCTGAAGTCTATGAGGAGCTTGAAACGATTTTGCTCACTTCAGATGTAGGCATCAGTGCCACGCAACATTTGCTGGATGACATCAAAAGCCGCGTCAAACGTCAAAATTTAGATGATACCGTGCAACTCAAAGCAGCATTGAAAGATGCTCTTTCTGACCTACTTTCACCACTGCAGAAACCATTAGTCACTGGTACAAACCAGCCGTTTATCATCATGTTAGCCGGTGTGAACGGCGCCGGCAAAACCACAACCATCGGTAAACTGGCTAATCACTTTCAATCTCAGGGTAAAAGCGTACTCATTGCCGCTGGCGACACCTTTAGGGCTGCTGCGCGCGAGCAACTGCAAGTTTGGGGTGAGCGCAATAACGTTCATGTTGTTGCCAGTGAAGGTGGCGACCCCGCCGCTGTGATGTTTGATGCCATCAACTCTGCACGCGCCAAAAATATCGACATCGTCTTAGCCGATACCGCCGGCCGCCTGCCAACACAAATGCATTTAATGGATGAGATTGCCAAAGTGAAACGCGTGATGGACAAAGCCCTGCCAGGCGCACCACATGAAGTGTTATTGGTGCTGGATGCTAACACGGGACAAAATGCTGTCACACAAGTCAAGACATTCGATGATGCACTTGGCGTTACAGGTCTGGTGCTCAGCAAACTTGATGGCACAGCCAAAGGTGGCGTCATTGCTGCCATTGCGCAAGCACGCCCTATCCCTATTCGCTACATTGGCATTGGTGAAGCGATTGATGATCTGCGACCATTTAATGCCAGTGAATTTATTGATGCGATGATTGATGCATAAGCTGATAAAACCACGTGAAATATCCCTGCAAATTAGCGATACAATAGACATATGATTCAATTTGACCAAGTTACCAAACGCTACCCTGGTAGCGATGAGGTTTTAAAAAACATCAGCTTTAGTGTTAACGCTGGAGAGTTTGTCTTTGTTACGGGGCACTCGGGCGCAGGCAAAAGTACACTACTGAAACTCATTGCAGCAACCGAACGCCCAACCAGCGGCACGGTACTTGTCGCCAATCAAAACGTCAGTCAACTCAAAGCCTCTGCCATTCCATTTTTGCGCCGTAGATTCGGACTTATTTTTCAAGACCATAAATTACTGTACGACCGCAATTGCTTTGAAAATGTAATTTTACCGTTACGCATCAATGGGGTATCAGGCAATGAGGCCGCCAAGCGCGTACGTGCAGCCTTGGATAAAGTTGGGCTATTACACAAAGAAAAAGCCATGCCCATTACCTTGTCAGGCGGCGAACAACAGCGCCTGGCCATTGCGCGTGCCGTGGTGAGCCGTCCTTCGATACTGATTGCAGATGAGCCCACAGGTAATTTAGATGCCAGTTACACGGCTGATATCATGGCAATCTTCTATGCATTCAATCAAGTAGGCGTCACCGTCATTATGGCCACGCATGATGCACTGGGCATGAGTACAACCCAAAATCGAGTTCTACATCTCAATCAAGGCAAACTTGTCCCAAGCACACCCAGTCATGCCGACTTAAGTGCTTTAAATCAAACTGAGTTATCTATAGAAAAATTTGCATAATGAGCAACTGGCTAAATCATCAATTACAAGCAATCAAACTTGTGCTGTCTCGTATGCGTGATAACTTATTGTCTTCATTCATGATTTGTTTAGTAGTTGGCGTTGCCATGTGTTTGCCCAGCTTATTTTACCTAGGCATAGATAATTTATCCAAACTCACCGACCACATGCAAACTGAAACTGAAATCAGTTTATTTCTGGAATTAGATGCAAGCTCAGACACCATCAGTGAAATTGATGCCTTATTGGCAAAAAATTCAGCAATCAAGCAGTATCACTTAATCACAAAAGATGCTGCCTGGCAGCAACTGCAAGAGAAGTCCAAAAATAATCATGACATCAGTGATGCCGTCAACCAGCTTGGCAAGAACCCCCTGCCGGATGCATTTTTTATTCAAGCAGAATCCACTGAACCTGAAGCGCTGGAGCTCCTTAGAAACGAGTTGCAAACCATTCCAGGAGTAGAACAAGCACTGTTCAATACTGAATGGGCCAAGCGGTTAGCCACACTACTCAGCTTGAGTAAGAAATTGATATTTTTTATCGCAAGCCTATTGGCGGTCGTACTGCTGGTCATTATCGGCAACACGGTACGTATGCAGATACTCACCCAAAAAGACGAAATCGAAGTGAGCTACCTCATTGGCGCAACCAGTAGCTTTATCAGAACACCCTTTTTATATGCCGGGATGTTATATGGACTATTTGGCGGCTTACTCGCAGTTTTAATGATGATGTGGATGATTCAAACATTTAATTACTCGGTATCACAAATATCATACCTGTATAACAGCGACTTCCGATTAGCCTTATTCAACGGCGTGGTATACCTTACAGTCATTGGCTCAGCAATGCTAATTGGCTGGATCGGTTCATACTTTGCGGTTACTCGCGCCATTGCCTCCATTGTTCACCTACAAAAAAGTCATTGAACTTTTTCCTACTAGCACTCTCCAATCGCGAGTGCTAAAATATGCAAATCGGAGGATCAAAATTCAATGACCCATGCTTTAACATTACCCGCATTAACCGCCACTGACAGCCTGGAGCATTATGCCAGAGCAATCAAAGCCTACCCACTTCTTACAGCGGAGGAGGAGTACGCCCTTGCCGTCAAATTTAAGCAAGAAAATGATTTAGAGGCCGCACGCAGGCTAATTGTTTCGCATTTACGCTTGGTAGCAAGCATTGCACGTGGATACACTGGTTACGGCTTACCTCAGGCAGATTTAATTCAAGAAGGCAACATTGGGCTAATGAAGGCGGTTAAACGCTATGATCCAGAACGTGGGGTACGCTTGGTTTCTTTTGCCATGCATTGGATTAAAGCGGAAATTCACGAATATATTGTGCGCAATTGGCGTTTGGTAAAAATTGCCACCACCAAGGCGCAGCGTAAATTATTTTTTAATTTACGCAGCATGAAATCCGGTATCAACAGCATGCAATCCAGTGAAGTTGCTTATATCGCCCGTGAACTCAATGTTAAGCCTGAAGAAGTGCTTGAAATGGAGGCGCGTCTAAATGGTCATGAAATTTCACTTGAGGCAAATATAGATGACGATAGCGATGAGCATTACAGTCCGATCGCTTACCTGCCAGACGAAGGCTTGACGCCATCAGAGGCATTGGAAGCAAAACAAACTGAAATTAACAAGACTGCGGGCTTAACAAGCGCGCTTCAAAATCTGGATGACAGAAGTCGCCGTGTCGTTGAAGCACGTTGGCTACAAGAAAACGGTGGCAAAACATTGCACGAACTTGCTGATGAATTTGGCGTTTCTGCTGAACGTATCCGTCAAATTGAGCAAAAAGCAATGCAAAAAATGAAAACATTAATGTTGGTGAGTCGCTAACGATTGATTCCCAATTATTAAGGCTTAACAAATAGAAAAAGCACGCATACGCGTGCTTTTCTATTTCGCGCTTCTTAAATTACTTAGCAGCCGGTGCTTCTGCTGTTGAATCAGCTGTAGCTGCCTCAACAGCTAAAGCCGCCGGATCAATAGTAATGCCAGGAACGCGCTCTTCGGCCGTTGGCTCGTAGCCGCCTGCTACTGATGCAGCCGGAGCCGCTTCAACTGGCGCAACAGCTGGTGCAGGTACTGCTTCAGTCGGCGCAGCCTCTTCTTTTTCACCGCAACCAACCACCAATAAACTTGTTACACCTAATATCAATAAAGAACGCAATAATGCTGACATCGTATTTCCCTTTTCTACTATTAAAAATTGATAACCATTGATTTGTATTCAGTGGTTTATAGCCTAAATACTAATAGACGGCATTCTAGCTCAACTTGAATTTCCTGCAAGTAGAATTCAACTAACGAGGTCTGCAGTTAAGGAAACACTTATTAAACTCAACCCCATTTCGCTTGGCGGTCGACCATTTTCTGCCAGCAACCATTACTCGCCTATCAGGTGAAAAATCACTCTGCGCTTACTTGGCACATGGCGATGTTCATACAAAAAAATGCCTTGCCATTGGCCCAAAGCAGCTTTACCTTCTAATAACGGAATAGACAAATGCGTTTGGGTAAGCGCCGTACGCACGTGCGCGGGCATGTCATCCGGCCCCTCAACTGTGTGAATAAATAATGGGTCGCCATCAGGAATTAAGCGGTTAAAAAACGCATCCATATCCACCAGCACCTCGTGATCATAGTTTTCGTTAATTAAAAGACTTGCCGATGTATGTTGAATATACAATGTGATTAAACCTGTGCGTAATCCGCTATTTCCAGCCCAGGCAACGACTTCCGGCGTGATGTCATAAAGTTTTCGACCCTGCGTACTAACGCTGATTTGATGTGTTTTTTGTTGCATCTATTTTCCGAATCAATTTTTAGATGTTGAAAACACGATCTTACCCGCCTTCACGTCAACTCTGACAGTATCTTTAGCGACAAAATTCCCCGCCAGTATTTCACGCGCCAATGGGTTTTCAATTTCACTCTGTATTGCACGTTTAAGTGGGCGCGCACCGTACACCGGATCAAACCCTGCATTCGCAATTTCCGCAATCGCAGCATCGGTCAACTCCAATTGCATATCCATCGCATTCAGGCGTTTGGCCAAGTACTGCAACTGAATCGCTGCAATCGATTTAATATTCGCCTCGTCAAGCGCATGAAACACCACAACCTCATCAATACGGTTAACGAATTCAGGTCTAAAATGTGTTTTCACTTCGCCCATCACTGCCAACTTCACTACTTGATAATCCTGATCGGCCATGCTTTGTATCATCTGAGAACCTAAATTCGAGGTCATGATAATAACGGTGTTTTTGAAATCAACCGTGCGCCCTTGGCCATCGGTTAAGCGTCCATCATCCAACACCTGCAACAATACATTAAACACATCCGGGTGCGCTTTTTCCACCTCATCCAGCAGAATTACACTGTAAGGTTTGCGACGCACGGCCTCTGTGAGCGTGCCGCCCTCTTCATAGCCCACATAGCCAGGAGGCGCGCCAATCATACGTGCGACTGAATGCTTCTCCATAAATTCACTCATATCAATTCGAATTAAATGGTCTTCGGAATCAAACAAGAAGTTTGCCAGCGATTTACAAAGTTCGGTTTTACCCACACCGGTCGGCCCCAAGAATAAAAAACTGCCATAAGGACGATTGGGGTCACCCAAGCCAGAGCGCGAACGACGAATAGCATCCGATACCAAACGCACGGCTTCATTTTGCCCAACAACGCGCTCGTGCAGTTTAGCTTCCATGGTTAGCAGTTTTTCACGTTCCCCTGTCATCATTTTGCTCACCGGGATGCCTGTTGCACGACTGACCACTTCGGCAATTTCGTCGGCACCAACTTCCGTGCGCAGCATTCTGTGTTTACCTGAACCTGCACTCGCTTCAGCACTGGAAGCTTGCTTCAACTGCGCTTCGAGCTGTGGCAATTTTCCGTATTGCAGTTCAGAAACCTTCTGCCAGTCGCCTTTACGCGTGGCTTCTTCCATCTCGAATTTTATTTTCTCAATCGCCTCTTTAATATGTGCAGAGCCTTGCACCTGCGCCTTTTCTGCCTTCCATATTTCTTCTAAGTCAGCGTACTCTTTCTCGAGTTTAGTAATTTCCTCTTCAATCAATTCAAAGCGTTTTTTACTGCCTTCATCTTTTTCACGACGCACGGCTTCACGCTCAATCTTGAGCTGAATCAATCTACGCTCCAACTTATCCATAATTTCCGGCTTGGAATCAATTTCCATTTTAATGCGACTCGCCGCTTCATCAATCAAGTCAATCGCTTTATCCGGTAAAAAACGGTCAGTAATGTATCGATGTGAAAGCTCCGCCGCCGCCACAATCGCCGGGTCGGTAATTTCCACACCATGATGCAACTCATATTTCTCTTGCAAGCCGCGTAAAATGGCAATGGTCGCCTCAACCGTTGGCTCATCGACCAATACTTTTTGGAAACGACGCTCTAATGCCGCATCTTTTTCAATGTACTTACGGTATTCATCCAAGGTGGTTGCGCCTACGCAATGCAACTCACCGCGCGCCAAAGCCGGCTTGAGCATATTGCCGGCATCCATTGCGCCCTCTGCCTTGCCCGCGCCGACCATGGTATGAATTTCATCAATAAACACGATCGTTTGACCTTCATCCTGCGCCAATTCTTTCAGTACAGATTTCAAACGTTCTTCAAATTCACCTCGATACTTGGCGCCTGCCAACAAAGCTGCCATATCCAGTGACAATACTTTTTTGCCTTTTAGCGATTCTGGAACTTCACCGTTCACAATACGCTGCGCCAAGCCTTCAACAATGGCGGTCTTACCCACGCCAGGCTCACCAATCAGCACCGGGTTATTTTTAGTGCGGCGCTGCAATACCTGTATGGCGCGGCGTATTTCATCATCGCGCCCGATGACAGGGTCAAGCTTACCAAGACGCGCTCTTTCGGTTAGGTCCAATGTGTATTTTTTTAATGACTCGCGCTGACCTTCTGCCTCTTGGCTATCAACACTTTCATGCCCACGCACTGCTTGAATCGCGGCCTCTAGTGCCGTTTTTGTTAACCCGTTCTGTTTAAGTAGCTTGCCGGCCTCGCCTTTATCGTCAGCCAGCGCCAATAAGAACATCTCACTCGCAATGTAGGCATCACCGCGTTTTTGCGCAAGTTTGTCAGTCACGTTGAGCAAATTATTCAAATCACGGGAAATCGCAACCTCACCGCTAGCATCGGAAGATTTAGGCAGGTTTGCAATCGCAGTATTCAAACCGGATTTAAGTTGATTAAGCTGCACACCAGCACGCGCCAGCAATGACGCCGTACCGCCATCCTCCTGCGACAGCAAGGCTTGCAATAAATGCTGCGGCTCAATCGCCGTATTATCCGCTCCTAGCGCAATACTTTGCGCATCGCTTATCGCCTGTTGAAATTTAGTCGTTAATTTGTCAAAACGCATATTTCACTCCCGTGTTCAAAAGTTAACCTGCGGATAACATGGGGCTGAATACTTGTTTTTCAATATATAATTGTGCTTTGTAAAGTTTGAAAAATCTTAGGGAAGCGCTGATGCTAACAAATACTTCCTCTGCTGAAGATGTTGTGCCAAATCCGGCTTGGACCATTTTAGATACCGAAGACCAATGGCAACAATTTAGCCAACCTTTTGGTAACGACGCCTCGCAACCGCTTGTGCAATCCAGCTTATTATTAGACGGTTTACGTTGCGCCGCCTGCTCAAGCATTATTGAGCAAGGCCTGCAAGCCTCACCTGGCATTGTAAGTGCACGCGTGAGTATGTCTAAAAAACGTGCCGTTGTCGTATGGTCCCCCTCCGTCACACTTCCTTCAAAAATTCTCGGCACGATTCAGGCGCTGGGGTATAGCGCCAGCCCTGCATCGCAACAAGAGAGCGACTTAATCTCATTAAAAAAACAACGTGGTGCTTTCTGGCGCTGGATGGTGGCCGGTTTCTGCATGATGCAAGTGATGATGTACGCAAGCCCGACGTACTTCACAGCATCCGGTGAAATTTCAACTGATATTCTTCATCTGCTCAACTGGGCATCATGGCTACTCAGCTTGCCTGTATTGCTATTTTCTAGCAGCTCATTTTTTGGTAATGCATTACGTGACTTGAAACTCCGGCAAATCAGCATGGATTTACCCGTTGCATTAGGCATCGTCATCACATTTGCCGTAAGCTCGGCAGCAACATTTGAACCCAATAGCTGGTGGGGACATACCGTCTATTTTGATTCACTCACCATGTTCGTGTTCTTTTTACTATCTGCACGTTTGATTGAAGTAAAGCTACATCGAAAAACATTGGGGGCATTAGAAGGCTTGGTAAGCCGCATTCCCGAAAATACAGAGCGTCAGAATGCAGACGGCACATTTACACGCGTGCTAAATACGCAACTTAACATTAGCGACATTGTTCGCGTTGGCATCGGTGAGGCCTTTCCTGCCGACGGCAAAATCACTTCAGGCAACACCAGCGTTGACGAATCATTACTCACTGGTGAGTCAACGCCCATTCAGAAAAATCTGCATGATAACGTCATTGCCGGTAGCTACAACCTGCGTCAACCTGTCAGTATCGTACTTGAAACTATCGGTGAATCCACCAAATATGGTCAAATTGTCAGCCTGATTAACCAGGCTGCGATAGAAAAACCTAGGCTCTCGCAATTAGCTGATCGTGTAGCAAGGCCATTTTTACTGTTTGTCATATTAAGCGCAGCGCTTGCCGCCGCATTATTGTGGGATGTTGATCGTGGCCGCGCGCTCATGACCGCCGCCGCAGTTCTAATTGTCACATGCCCTTGTGCGCTATCATTGGCAACCCCTGCGGCCATGCTAGCAAGTGCCAGTGCGTTTGTTAAGCGCGGAATATTGATTAAACGCTTACAGGCAATTGAAAATATTGCAGATATTGACACCGTCATCTTTGACAAAACCGGCACGCTGACTGAAGATCATATCAAAATCAACGCCATCCATTTTAAAGAAGGCCTGACAGAATCCAGCGCGCTTGCCTTAGCTGCAACCATTGCCACGCATTCCCTGCACCCCATTTCACGTGCGCTTTGCAATGCAAATAAAAATAACCCGCTCACGGACCACATTGAACTTGATGACATTCAAGAAAGCACGGGGTCGGGGATAAGCGCCAGCATTAAGCCCTCACCTTCAAATAAGGCAAGCCATGCAGAAACATTGGCAAATGGCCAAATCAAACTAGGCTCGGCGCAATTTTGCGGAGTAACGCAAACGAATCTGCACGCGCAGCAAGTATTTTTGGCCGATGCAAACGGCTGGCTGGCCACGTTTACACTGCAAGAAGCCATCAAACATTACGCTGCGCAAACCATGCAACAGTTAAAGGATGCCAAGCTGGACATTGAGCTTTTATCCGGCGACAAATCTGGTGTAGTAGAGGCAACTGCAAAGGAACTTGGCATTTCACATTACCAATCCGCATGCAGCCCACATGAAAAACTGCTCCGCCTGCAAGCCCTTAAAGCACAACACAAAAAAGTACTCATGGTGGGAGACGGGCTTAATGACGGCCCGATCCTGGCGAGTGCGCATGTATCAATCGCCATGGGCAAGGGTGTGCCGCTAACAATGGCGCACGCCGACTATATCTTTTTAAATGGCGACATCAGCCAAATCCCGCAACTGATTCGTCATGCACAACAAACCATGCAAGTCATCAAACAAAATATCGCGTGGGCAATTGTTTACAACTTGATCAGCATTCCTCTCGCATTTTCTGGCGTATTATCAGCTTGGCTGGCGGGACTAGGCATGGCAGCGAGCTCACTCATTGTCGTCGCCAATGCGTTACGTTTAACCAAGTTTTCAGCACCTGCCCACAACCAAGCAAAGGTCTAAGATCATGGACATTCTATTTATACTCATTCCGCTTTCCGTCATCATGGCACTTATCGTGCTGGGAGGCCTGTGGTGGGCAGTGTATCGCGGCCAATTTGAAGACATCGAGGATGAGGGCAAAAGAATTTTAGAAGACGATTAGAAAACTTTACCCCCATACGCCTTCCTCAATGACCATCTAAAACTCCCGCTAGATGTAACCATAAATTTCAAATCTGTTACAGAATTGTAACTTTTTCTTGAACCCGTGATGGTTTTATGTTATTTTTTGACGTGCGTCAAAATGACGCACCAATAAAAGTTATAAAGCCTATCGTTAACCATGCAAATTGTAGGGATATATGGCAATTACGGCTTCTGGCAGCAAAATTATTGTCAAGCCAAGTAACTCGCTTTCCCTCAGAGGGTTTGTGTACTTATTTGTTGGGATTGTTGTAATCACAATGACAATTGCGGTTGGTGTGTCGGTAGCTGGTGCTTGGTTTGTATTGCCTTTTGCCGGACTTGAAGTTTTAGCGTTTGCTTGCGCGTTTTATCATGTTTACCTTCATTATGATGATTACGAAAGCATTACGCTGGAAAGTAATCATGTCGTTGTTGAGAGGCATGCTTACAAGAGTACAGAAAAGGTCACATTTCAACGGTACTGGGCTAAAGTGACAATACGTAACATGATAGACGGAACAAGTGGGCTTTTCATAGGCTCACATGGTAGGGAAGTAGAATTTGGTAAGCGTTTTATGGATGATATACAACGCATTGAACTCGCAAAGCAACTCAAAGTGCAGTTAGCCAAATTCGAATAAATTGGCTAACTTAAACTTGGTTTTAATCATTTAATTTGGAGCGTGTATGTTAATGCAAGGACTTAAAAAAATTGGTCTTGGCTTGTTGTTGGCAATGGTAACTATGGTTGCATATGCTGATTACAGCTGGAACTTTCCTGAGCCAGTAACCCCAATGGCCTTAGACACGCTGCATGTGCATAATAAATTTATGTTGATTGCAATAGCGATTTTTTTCGCAGTGCTTGCAATCATGGTTTATTCCATTTTTGCACATCGGAAAAGCAAGGGGTTCAAATCTGTTGCCGACAAAGCCCCCTCAACAGCCATGGAAATTTTCTGGACATTGGTGCCATTTGCCATACTCCTGTTGATTGACTTCGTTATTATGGGCATTCCCGCCTATCACAGCGTCATCATGATGGAAGACACGCGCAATAAATCTGAAATGGTCATCAAAGTAACAGGGTCACAATGGCGCTGGCAGTATGAGTATATGGATGGTGACGCGCAAGGCATTAAGTTTGTAAGTAATTTATCCACCAATGACAAGCAAATGCACAACGAAGAAGAAAAGGGTGAGAATTATCTATTAGAGGTAGATAACCCGTTAGTATTGCCAGTGGGTGTAAAAGTGCGCATATTGATGACGGCAACGGATGTGCTGCATAACTGGTGGGTGCCTCAGTTCGGCTCTTCACGTCTGGCTGTACCAGGCTTTATCCGTGAGACATGGGTGCAAGTAGACAAGCCTGGTGTTTACCGTGGGCAGTGTAAAGAACTGTGCGGCAAAGGTCATGGCTACATGCCTGTCGTGGTAAATGCCGTGTCTAAAGAAGAATATCAAGCGTGGGTAGCTGCCAAGAAAGAAGAATCGGCAAAAGCTAATGCCGGCGCTGATAAAGAATGGACAAAAGAAGACCTGGTAGCTGAAGGTAAAAAAGTTTATGAGAAAAACTGTGCAGTGTGCCACCAAGTTTCAGGTGCAGGGTTACCACCAGCTTTCCCAGCATTAACTGGCAGTAAAATTACCACTACCCCAACTTTTGGTGCTGATGGTAAATATTTGCCTGACAGCCATATGGATCGCGTACTGAACGGCGTTCGTATGATGCCGGCATGGAAAGCCGTATTGTCCGATACCGAAATCGCGGCTGTTATTACCTATGAGCGCAATGCGCTGGGCAACAACGTAGGTGATGTGGTACAACCTTCACAAGTAAAAGCTGCACGTCAATAATTTAAGTATTAGGCACAGGAGAAGTTTATGAGTACAACAACCGTAGCGCATCATGATGAGCATGCTGACCACCCAACAGGCATCATGCGTTGGCTAACCACAACAAACCATAAGGATATTGGTACGATGTACCTGACCTTTGCGTTGATTATGTTTTTGGTTGGCGGCAGTATGATTCTGGCCATTCGCGCTGAATTGTTTCAGCCCGGGTTGCAATTGATGAATCCTGATTTTTTCAATCAGCTTATTGGTGTGCATGCATTAGTCATGATTTTTGCCGCATTGATGCCTGCGGCAACAGGTTTTGCCAACTGGATGATTCCGTTGCAAATTGGTGCACCCGACATGGCGTTACCGCGCCTGAATAACTGGGGCTTTTGGTTACTGCCACCCGCAGCGATTCTGTTAACCCTACCGTTCACATTGGCATTATTTGGTATTGGCGATGGCGCATTAGCAACGGGGTGGACCTTCTACCCACCGCTGTCGGTGCAGGGCGGCATTGGCGTTGACTTTGCCATTTTTTCTGTGCATTTGTTGGGCATTTCTTCAGTATTGGGTTCTATCAACGTTATTGTGACTATATTTAATATGCGCGCGCCTGGCATGACATTAATGAAAATGCCGATGTTTGTTTGGGGTTGGTTAATTACCGCATTCTTATTGATTGCGACCATTCCAGTGCTGGCCGGTGCAGTCACCATGTTGCTGACAGATCGTCACTTTGGCACCCACTTCTTTGATGCGGCCGGTGGTGGCGACCCTATTTTGTTCCAGCATTTATTCTGGTTCTTTGGTCACCCTGAAGTGTATATTTTGTTATTACCGGTTTGGGGTTTTATTCCACAAATTCTGCAAACATTCTCGCGTAAACCTATGTATGGCTACAAAGCACAGGTTTATTCATTCTGGGGCATTGGTGCGCTGTCAGTGATTGTTTGGGCTCACCACTTCTTTACGGCAGGATTGCCAGTACCCGCTTTGCTCTACTTTATGTACAGCACGATGGCAATTTCATTGCCGCTCGCTGTGTTGTTCTTCTGCTGGATTAAAACCATGTGGAAAGGCTCAATGAGTTTTGAAACACCGATGCTGTTTACAGTAGGCTGGGTTATCTTGTTCGGTATTGGGGGATTAACCGGCTTGGTGTTGGCGGACGTTGCCGCAGATGCGCAATATCACAACAGCTATTTTATTGTTGCGCACTTCCACTACACACTATTTGCCGGTGGCATCATGGGCATCATGGCTGGCGTGTATTACTGGTTACCTAAAATGACTGGTCACATGTACAACGAGAAATTAGGTAAAACACATTTCTGGTTGACGGCAATCTCCTTTAACCTGACCTTTATTCCACAGTTTTTCTTGGGTCTGGCTGGTATGCCACGTCGTATTCCTGACTATGCATTGCAATTTGCTGAATTCAATATGATTTCTACAGTTTCGGCCTTTGTTTTAGGATTGTCTCAGTTGCTGTTCGTGTACATCGTTATTACCTGCGTACGTGGTGGTAAAAAAGCAAGCGATCAAGTGTGGGAAGGCGCACAAGGTTTGGAGTGGACATTGCCGTCACCCCCGCCATATCATAGCTTTACAGAGCAACCTGTTATCAAGTAATTTAAGCGCTAAATTAAGGCTCAGTCGTTTGATTGAGCCTGCGGAAATATATGGAAAATAAAGACGTTTCAAAAAGTAACAAAAAAGTTGCCTTAATTTTAGGGCTTGTAGCTTTGGCTTTATATTTGGCTTCCATGTTCGCAATATGACCATAAATGCCGAGAATGGTAGCTCAAGTCTTGCGGAACAAAGAAATTTAGCCAATAAAAAACTAGGGTTTAAATTGGTTTGGATTGTTGTGGGCTCTATCGTATTTGCATTCGCACTGGTGCCGCTATATGACGTTTTATGTACGATGACCGGATTGAATGGCAAGACAAATAGCACCGCAACTGAACTGAAAAATGCAAAGGTTGACAACACTAGATGGGTCACAGTGCAGTTTACCTCGAATGTAATGCCGGGCTTAGGTTGGAATTTTTATCCGAAACAAGCCAGTATTAAATTACATCCGGGGCAAGTTGAAACGGTACTATTTGAAGCTAAAAACATTACAAGTCAGGTGGTCGCGGGACAAGCTATCCCCAGCGTAACACCAGGGATAGCATCAGGATACCTTAAGAAAATTGAATGTTTTTGCTTTACTAGGCAAGAGTTGAAGGCAGGAGAGACTAAAATCATGCCACTACGATTTTTTGTCAGTCCTGATCTGCCGAGTGACGTAAATGAAATGACATTGTCATACGCTTTTTTTAGTGCAGATAAGCGTTAAAGTTTTGATTTATTGTTTTAAGTGATGCAAGTTGAAGTAGATTAAATAAACATAATGCAATAGGAGCTTATGCATGGAAACACATTCAGGTAATCATTATTATGTACCGCATGGGAGTTTATACCCATCCGTTATTTCAGCAGGTCTGTTGATGCTTGCGTCAGGGTTCATTTTTAGCGTTGCTACAGATACAAACAAGGATTTAGCTTACCTGCAAACGCCAGGAGAATGGATGATGTATATCGGTACAGCCATTATTCTGGTCATGACATTCAAATGGTTGGGTGCGGTTGTAACCGAAAGCATTACGGGTCAATACAAAAAATGGGAAGATAAATCTTTCCGTATTGGCATGATTGTATTTATCTGCTCGGAGGTCGCCTTCTTTGCGGCATTCTTTGGCGCACTGTTTTACATGCGCATTATTTCCGTGCCAGATTTAGCCGCATTTGATCCATTATTTACACCCTATAAAGATTTCCTAGGCACTTGGCCATCTATCGGCCCAGGCGGCATGGTGTTGGGTACGGAATATGTACCTCCCGCCGATTTCAAGCCGATGCACTGGTCCGGGTTGCCTTTAGTTAACACAATATTGCTGCTTACTTCTGGTGCGACCATTACCTGGGCACACTGGGGGCTCATCAAAAACAATCGTAAACAGCTCATTATTGGCATGGCACTCACTGTTGCACTCGGCACTGCCTTTTTGATTTGTCAGGCGGCTGAATATCATGAAGCTTATACTGAAATGGGTTTAACTTTGGGGTCTGGTGCTTATGGCGCAACTTTCTTCATGCTGACCGGCTTCCACGGATTTCATGTGACTTTGGGTACAATCATGCTCATTGTGATATTACTACGTTGCATGAAAGGTCACTTTACCCCTGAGCATCACTTTGGTTTTGAGGGTGTAGCCTGGTACTGGCACTTTGTTGATGTGGTTTGGTTAGGGTTATTCATATTTGTCTATATGTTATAGACATTAAAAACGTAAAAAAGGCGGTGCTTCAGCATCGCCTTTTTTGTTTAACTGTTTAATAGTTAGAGAAACGCTAATTTATTTCATGTACGTCATACCAACGTAGGCTGGTATCCAGTCAAGGCGGTAGTCACGAATGGTTATTTCTTGAGCAGCGCTAGCATTCACATGGTCTAGATTCCCGCCTATCGCGCATGAATAGCCAGCTTCAGTTGGCATATTCTGCGGTGATGACCTTTACGGTTACACGGGAATGACGGCTAGAGCGGTTTTTAGCAATAAAACAGTTCGTGTAAATGTCTCGAATAATTAAAGCGAATGACCAATGAGTCCGAAATAGCCAGCAATCACTAAGCCAATAAACAAGGTAATAGAAAGACCAATGCGAAAAGTAAGCGCTTTTACCGTGCGGTCATCGCTAACCCCTTTGTTCTTCATCAGAAAAAATAAGGCAGAAAATAGACTGCCAATAATGACGAGTAAAACTAGTACAATAACAATTTTGATTAACATCATCATATCCAGTGAATTTAGATACGACATTATGCGATGCCAATGATACAAAAGCAATTTAAGCTGTCAGGTTACCGATTCAAACCCACTTGGCTGGGAACACTCATATTGATTATTTGCGTTCCTTTATTTATTAAACTTGGGCTGTGGCAACACAACAAAGCCGAGTTAAAGAAGGAAATTCAATCAACTTATACAACAGGCTCAAGTGCTGACGCACTCAGCCTACCTAGCCAACTTGGCAAGCTGGACTCATGGCAATATAAAAAAATAAAAATAACAGGGTCCTACGATACGCAATATCAAATACTGCTCGACAATCAGGTAGAAAATGATCGTGCTGGATTTCATGTACTCACTCCATTAAAAATCGAGGGTAGAAACGAATACATACTCATCAATAGAGGCTGGATTGCGGGCGGGGTAATGCATCACGACATCCCTACCATTGACACTCCCAGTGAAGCTGTTGAAATTGTTGGTCAGGTTTGGATGCCCAGTAAAAAGATTTTTACTTTAGAAAGCGATGCGGAAAAGGCCATTTGGAATAAAGTATGGCAGCACATGGATATGACGCGCTATCAGAAAAATGTGCCGATTACCGTGTTACCAATGGTGATTAAACTAGATGCAAAAAGCAATGCAGGCGGGTTTGTCCGCAACTGGCAGATTCCTGCCAGTAGAATTGCCACCAACATGGGATATGCCTACCAATGGTTTGGCTTTGCTTTTGCGAGCATACTCATTTATTTGTTCACCGGCTTTAAAAAAATTACTCACGAATCCTAAAATACAGGCAAATTTAATCTATGCAAAATGAAGTAGAAAATACTGAATATCTTGATCGACAACGCAGAGGACGTTTGATGCTGCTGAGCATGCTGATATTTTTTCTAATCCCGCTGGTCGCAGTGATTGCGATGTATAAGCTGGACTGGAAACCAAAAGGTGAAAGCATCGGCGAACTCGTCACGCCAACAAGACCACTTGCAATGAATAATACCGTCATAACGAGTGATGGCACTGCCGCACCAGTTAATCTATGGAAAGAAAAATGGAGCATGGTTTATGTGGCCGCAACTTGCGAGGATGCCTGTAAAAACAAGTTATATACCATGCGTCAATTACACGTTTCTTTGTACAAGGAAATCCCACGTATGCAGCGCGTGCTAATCACCAATTCCAATCAAGTTGCGGAGCTAAAACAACAATATCCGGAAATGTTGATATTAAATCAGCCAACCACTGAAATCACCGCGCTAAGTCAGCAATTTAACATCGAGAACGAATCCTCCATAAATTCCGACAGGATTTATTTAGTCGATCCGCTGGGGCACTTAATGATGAGTTATACGCCAAGCACTGAACCTGCGCGCATTCGTAAAGATATTACACGCCTCATGAAGTACTCCTGGGCCGGCTGACATGACGTACGACTTTTTCAAGCGCTTATCTTTATTCGGAACAGTACTCGCGCTATGTGTCGTGGTGCTTGGCGCTTATGTGCGGCTATCTGATGCGGGGCTTGGCTGCCCGGACTGGCCGGGCTGTTACGGCGCACTGACTGTGCCTCAAAGCGAGATTGCCATTCAAAGTGCGCAAGCAGTCTTTCCAGATCGCCCAATTGAGTCCGGCAAAGCCTGGAAAGAAATGGCGCATCGTTACTTGGCAGGCACATTAGGCTTAGTAGTGCTCGCAATTTTTTTAGGTGGCTGGCGCCTCAAAGCCAGTATGAAAGTACATCGCCTACTGCCTACTGCCTTGCTCGGCATCATTGGCTTTCAAGCGATACTAGGCATGTGGACCGTGACCATGCTGCTCAAACCCGCCATTGTAAGCGCCCATCTCATTGGTGGCATGACAACCCTCGCCTTACTCACCTGGATCACGCATCGTCATTGGGGAGCGGATGCGTCTATCACCGTCTCGCCAACATTAAAGCTATTTATCAGAGGATCCTTACTCATCCTGCTCGGGCAGATTTTTTTAGGTGGCTGGACCAGTACAAATTATGCAGCGCTTGCCTGCACCGACTTCCCGACCTGTCACGGCGCTTGGGTTCCCGCAATGGACTTCAAAGATGCCTTTCATTTAGTACGCGACCTTGGACAAAGTGAGAATGGCGGCAATTTAACGCTACCAGCTTTGGTGGCCATCCAGTGGACGCACCGCATAGGCGCGTTAATCACGTTTATTTATTTAAGTGTTTTGGCATTCAAGCTAATGAACATTCCACCCTTAAGAATAATTGCCTTACTGCTACTAGCCACGTTATTTGCACAAGTGTGCATCGGTATTGCAAATTTAGCGTTTCAACTACCCTTAGCGCTGGCAGTATCCCATAATCTGGGTGCGGCATTGCTAGTGATCATACTCGTCGTATTGAACTCAAAAGTAACCTCCAAAAAATGCTCATACAAAAATACAGAAGCGAGATGCCAATGCGCGCAACAATAACCAGCCAAATTAAAAGCCTAGCACCTAGACTCAAGAATTTCTTTCCGCTGTGCAAACCTCGGGTGACGTCCTTAATTGTGTTTACGGCACTCATCGGCATGTTTTTAGCCACCCCCAACATGGTGCCCTTGCCGCTCTTGCTGGCAACCACAGTGGGGATTGCTTTTGCATCTGGGGCTGCGGCAGCTTTTAACTGCCTGATTGAGCATAAAATTGACGCCATTATGGCACGCACACGCGCACGTCCTTTACCCACAGGGCAGGTTTCCTCAAACGAAACCATGGTATTCGCAACATTGCTAGGCACGACCGGACTTGCCATTTTGTACGTTTACGTTAACCCGCTCACCATGTGGCTCACTTTCGCCACTTTTGTGGGTTACGCAGTGATTTACACGGTGTTTCTTAAGCCAGCAACCCCGATGAACATCGTCATTGGTGGCGCATCCGGTGCCATGCCACCTATATTGGGGTGGGCTGCGGTCAACAACACCGTGTCCCCAGAATCACTCATCATGTTTTTAATTATATTTGCATGGACACCACCACACTTCTGGGCGCTTGCACTATACCGTCGCGAAGAATATGCCAAAGTTGGCATGCCCATGTTGCCGGTGACGCACGGTGAGGCATTTACACTGCTACACATATTGCTCTACACCATTATTCTCATTGTAGTTTCACTCATGCCTTATGCACTGGGGATGAGCGGCATGATTTACCTAGTATCCGTTGTCATACTAGATGCAATTTTTATGGCTTATGTCATTAACCTTTACAGAAAATATTCAGATGACTTGGCAAAACGTACATTCAGATACTCAATTATCTATCTAACTTTGCTATTTGCCGCACTGCTGGTAGATCATTACTGGGTAATATAACGTCAAAGTTCAGGGTTGGGCGGTGCCGCCCTTCTCTTCAATTCCGGCACTATCCGCCAAATGACATCCACGCAATAGATATTGCGCTAATACAATATATAAAGGAGTTATATACTTAACTCCTTTTACGCAATATCGTAGCCAATTCACCCCGTCATTCCGTGCTTGACACGGAATCTAGTGACTTAAAGACGCTGGATACCAACTTTTCTCGCATGAATAATCTGCTTTAGCAGATATATTCTGCGGTGATGACCTTTACGGTCACGTCGGTATGACGGCAGTGTAGGTAGTTAAGTATATAAAACCCATATATAACATTGTATAATGCGCGCATTGGCGTATCTACGCGGTGCAGAGGCAGTGTCAGCGAGAATACTCTCGAATAATTTTTGTTACAAAGAACAAAAACTTATTCTCAACAAGTAATTTTCTTTAGTTTTATTTAGGAATCGAAGTAATGAGTAACAATAATGTAGAAACGTTTTACGACGACTACGTCATCAGAGGGTTTACTGTGATGGCTGTGGTTTGGGGTGTCGTTGGCATGCTGATGGGGGTTATCATCGCGGCACAACTGGCTTTCCCAGAACTTAATCTAGGTCTGTCATGGACGAGCTTCGGTCGTCTGCGCCCGCTTCACACCAATGCGGTGATTTTCGCTTTTGGTGGCTGCGCATTGTTCGCCACGTCTTACTACGTTGTGCAACGCACCAGCCAAACCAAGCTGGCATTCCCACTGTTGGCACGCTACACTTTTTGGGGCTATCAGGCGGTTATCGTTGCCGCGGCAATTTCACTGCCTTTAGGGTATACACAAGGTAAAGAATATGCGGAACTTGAGTGGCCAATCGACTTGTTGTTATTAGTGGTTTGGGTCATGTATGCGCTCGTGTTCTTTGGCACGATTGCTAACAGAAAAATCAAACATATTTACGTTGCAAACTGGTTCTATGGCGCATTTATCATCGTGGTGGCACTGCTGCACATTGTAAACAGCGCAGCAATCCCCGCTGAGTGGATGAAATCCTACTCAGCTTACGCTGGCGTACAAGATGCGATGGTGCAATGGTGGTATGGCCATAATGCTGTAGGCTTCTTCCTGACAGCAGGCTTTCTGGGCATGATGTATTATTTCGTTCCCAAACAAGCCGAGCGCCCAGTGTACTCATATCGATTATCTATCGTGCATTTTTGGGGCTTAATTTTCACTTATATGTGGGCAGGTTCACACCACTTACATTACACCGCACTCCCTGACTGGACGCAATCGGTAGGTATGGTGTTATCACTGATTCTTTTAGCGCCAAGCTGGGGCGGCATGATTAACGGCATGATGACCATGTCTGGCGCATGGCACAAACTGCGTGACGACCCAATCTTGCGCTTCCTGATCGTGTCACTTTCATTCTATGGCATGAGTACATTTGAAGGCCCAATGATGGCGATTAAAACCGTGAACGCGCTTTCACACTATACAGACTGGACCGTTGGTCATGTACACTCCGGCGCCTTAGGCTGGGTGGGCTTTGTATCCATGGGTTCAATCTACTTCCTAGTGCCACGTTTGTATGGTTTAAAACAAATGTATAGTAAAAAAGCCATTGAATTGCACTTCTGGTTAGCCACTATCGGTGTGGTGTTATACATCACCGCCATGTGGATATCCGGTGTCACTGCAGGTTTAATGTGGCGCGCTATTAACGACGATGGCACATTGACTTACACCTTCGTCGAATCTGTTAAAGCGATGCACCCATTCTACGTAATCCGTATGATAGGTGGCTTAATGTACGTAAGCGGCATGATGATCATGTTGTGGAACGTGCTTAAAACAGTACAAGCGGGGCAAGCAACGCTCGCTAGAATCCCATCAACAGTAGCACATGCTTGAGAGATCGAAAATGTCAGATAAAGAACAAAAAGGTAATCATAAAACTGGTTTCACGCACGAAAAAATTGAAACCAACAGTTTCTTAATGATTGTGTTGATTTTAGTCGTGGTTTCATTTGGCGGCTTAGTTGAAATCGTGCCACTGTTTTTTCAAAAATCTACTACACAAGCGGTAGCAGGCTTAAAACCTTACACTGCATTGCAACTTGCTGGACGAGATATTTACATCCGTGAGGGCTGCTACAACTGCCACTCACAAATGATTCGCCCCTTCAAGGCTGAGACTTTAAGGTATGGTCACTATTCAGTGGCCGGTGAATTTGTTTACGACCGTCCGTTCCAATGGGGCAGCAAACGTACCGGCCCGGATTTACACCGTGTTGGTGGTCGCTATAGCGATGAGTGGCACCGTATCCATTTAATCAACCCTCGTGATTTGGTTCCAGAGTCAGTGATGCCAGCCTATCCATGGTTAGAAGAAAATCTGGTGGACGCTGAAAACTTGCCTTCACATCTGCGCGCATTAAAAATCGCCGGCGTGCCATATACCGATGAAGAGATTAAAAACGCTGCCAATGATGTCTATGGCAAAACCGAGATGGAAGCGATGATTGCGTACCTACAAGTGCTTGGTACGACACTCAAATAATAAGTGATTGATAATGGATATTACTGATTTACGCAGCATAGCAACGGTCGCAGCCTTGATTACATTTGTAGGCATATGGGTGTGGGCATGGTCTGGACGGCATAAAAAAGATTTTGATGAAGCGGCAAGATTGCCGCTTGAGGGAGATGAGTAATGAGTGATTTTACAAGCGACTTTTGGCCGTTCTTTATTACGGCCATCGTGATTGGCGGTATCGTTTTCTGTATGCTGGTACTGTTTCTTACCAGTAAGTCACATGACCCGGCACACACTGGCAAATCAACGGGGCACGTTTACGATGAAGATATCGTTGAAATGAACAATCCCATGCCAAGATGGTGGATGTGGATGTTTATTATCACCTGTATATTTGGTGTAGCCTATCTGTTTCTGTATCCTGGCCTGGTCATCTATGACGGAAAACTCGGTTGGACACAGGTAAAACAGTACGAACAAGAGGTGAAAGAATCCAATGAACGCATCGCACCTATTTATGCGAAATTTACGTCAATGAAACCTGAAGATGTGGCCAAGGATGCGAAAGCCATGGCCATTGGTGAGCGCTTATTCATGAACAACTGCTCACAATGTCATGGTTCAGATGCACACGGTAGCCGTGGCTTTCCTAACCTGACAGATAACGATTGGCTATACGGCGGCGCTCCGGAGACCATCAAAGAAACCATTACCAACGGCCGTCACGGCATGATGCCTGCTATGGCTTCTGCTATAGGTAGCGCTGATGATGTTAAAAACGTTGCTCATTATGTATTGAGCCTATCTAACGGCCAGCATGACACGAGCCGTGCAGCTTTAGGTAAGGAAAAATTCACCGCCTGTGCAGCTTGCCACGGTGTGGATGGCAAGGGCAACCAAGCCATTGGCGCGCCTAATCTTTCAGACGACATTTGGTTGCATGGTGCAGGCGAAGCAGCGATTATCGATCGCATCAATAACGGTAAAAGCAATCAGATGCCCGCACAAGGTTCACGCTTAACACCCGAGCAAATCCATGTATTGGCATCTTACGTTTGGCGTTTCTCAAATGCAGGTCTTACCCAATAACTTCTTGAATTCAATTTAATTAAGATGAAACTTAAGGAAGCGCTACTCGGCGCCCGTTATTTTGCAGATGCTAAATGACGGGCGTTATCAATTTTGCGATATAACGTTCATCTAGGATTTCAAAAAAGTGTCAGATCAGAAAGTAAAATCTAAGAAAGTCATTCCGATAGCCAGCGAAGTTAAAGAGACAAGGTCGCTTTATGAAGCGCATAAGAAAGTCTATCCGCGTGACATTTCTGGCTACTTCAAGAACCTCCGATGGCTGACCATCTGGATAACCCAAATTGTATTTTACGGAACGCCATGGTTGTTGTGGAACGATAGGCAAGCAATACTGCTTGATATCAGTACGCACCGTTTTTATATTTTTGGCTTAGTACTTTATCCGCAAGATCTGATTTATCTCGTTGTTATCCTAATCATCTCCGCTCTGGCTTTGTTTCTGTTTACCGCTGTCGCGGGCCGGCTATGGTGTGGATTTTCTTGCCCACAATCAGTCTATACCGAAATATTCTTGTGGATGGAACGCAAAATTGAAGGTGACCGTTCAGCGCGTATGCGTTTGGACAGCATGAAGTTTGGCCTCAAGAAACTACGCAAAAAAACACTCAAACATTGCGCATGGATTAGCTTCTCTATGTTCACCGGGTTTACCTTCCTGGGCTACTTCTCACCCATTCGCGATCTGATGCATAACATTATCGAGTTTCGCCTCGGCCCCTGGGAAACCTTCTGGATTTGCTTTTATGGTTTTGCCACTTATGGCAACGCCGGTTTTTTGCGTGAACAAATATGCAAACACATGTGTCCTTATGCGCGCTTCCAAAGCGCCATGTTTGACAATGACACCCTAATTGTGACTTACGACATTGATCGGGGTGAGCCCCGTGGTGGGCGCTCACGTGAAGTCGATGTCAAACAGTCAGGTTTGGGAGACTGTATCGATTGCAACTTCTGCGTACAGGTATGTCCCACCGGCATTGATATCCGCAATGGCCTACAGTATGAATGCATTAGCTGCGGACTATGCGTAGATGCATGCAACAGCATCATGGATAAAATGAACTATCCACGCGGGTTGATTCGTTTTTCTACACATAATGGCGTTGAGCAACACTGGACACAACATCAAATTATTCGGAAAATCCTACGGCCGCGCGTGCTTATTTATAGCGGATTATTGCTGTTACTCTGTATCGGCTTCGTTGCTTCGCTAGCAATGCGCGTCCCGTTCAAAGTGGATGTGATTCGTGACCGTGGCGTGATGTCGCGCATAGTTTCTGGTGGTAAGGTTGAGAATGTCTATCGAATGCAAATCACTAATGCCTCTGAAGAAGTGGAGACTTATCGTATTGCCGTGCAAGGCATTAAAGGTGTATCTTTAGCCTCAGATCATGCGTTTACAGTTAATGCAGCAGAATCCCGCATGGTTGCAGTAAGTTTGCAAGTATTAGACGGCTCCATTAAGAGTGGCTCACATCCAGTTATATTTGAAATTACGGCAGACAGCTCAAAACAAAGTATTTTTGAAAAATCTATCTTTTATATGTCACGCTAAAAGTTAAATCATGGCTCAAAAACAAAGCGCAAACCCAAAATGGTGGAAATCCGGATATGCCTGGCTAGTATTTGGAGGCCCAGCGTTGGTAGTCATCGCCAGCCTGACGACAGTTTACATTGCGGTGAATGGGCAAGACCCGGTGCTGTCTCATGAAGAAAACTCAGGAAATAGCACCCAAGCATTAACCGTTGACCAAAAAAATGCGCTGGAGCCCGCCATACGAGCCCGTAACCATGCTGCAACTGGCGTGAATAACCCTTAACATATGCAAACAGCCCTCACTTACAGTGCGTTCATCATGGGCCTTGCAGGCGGCCCGCACTGCGTTGCCATGTGTGGCGCAGCATGTACCGCATTAACACAATCATCCGACAAACCTCATGCCATATACCTTTACCACCTTGGCAGGCTATGTGGCTACGCCACACTTGGGGCAATAGCAACCTTTGCCATTCAAAGCATTGCCTGGCTATCCAATTACAGCTCAGCACTGCACCCACTTTGGACTTTCTTTCATGTACTGGTGTTTTTTTGGGGCGTGTTATTACTCATTTACGCACGCCAACCCATTTGGGTTGATCGTGCTGGGCGGGGCATTTGGGAGCACGTAAAAAAGCTCAGCGTAAAACAAGGCGGTCATTTTTACGTAGGCATGCTATGGGCACTCATGCCATGTGGTTTATTATATTCGGCGCTGATTATTGCATCTTTCAACGGCAATCCAATTGATGGCGCCATCAGTATGGCAGCATTTGCTGTGGGCTCCAGTGCCTCTTTATTTTTAGCGCCCTGGCTTTGGCTAAAACTAAAAACCAAAACAATAGAACCCTACGGCATGAGGTTAGCAGGCTTGTTATTAAGTAGCGCCAGTGCATGGGCCATTTGGATGCAATTGGCACATAACACAAAAGTATGGTGCCTGTAACTACCGGCGCATACTGACGAATGCCTTTTATTGGGCGGGGCTAGATGCAGATCTCGAAGCCAGACGTGATAAAGGCGTTACTTTAAGCTGCTCTTCCTGTGTATTCCAAACCAAAAATACCTGATTTTCTTTTTGTAACAGCATTGGGTAATCTGCCACCCCGGCAACCTCAAATGCCATGTGCGGCGCTTCCCAGTTTTTGCCTTCATCTTGAGATTGCATCAGCCAAATTTGGCTCTTGCCCGCATTTTTCTCGCGCCATACCAACCAAACATTTTCACCTATCGAGGCCAGTGCAGGATGCCCCGCTTGCTTTGCCATATTGCCAAACTTTTTAGCGGGAGATGATACCCAAGCCTCGCCATCCATACGCCCATAGAATAATGTGGCATCTTTACCAGCATCATCATTGCCGCCATCGAACCATGCCATATGGTAACCCCACCAGTTTTTGCCCTCGCCACCACTTGCTAACGCCGCACCATGATGTGGACAGCCATCTATTTTCCAGCGCCCAAAAGTAGCGCGTTTAGGTTCAACCGTTTTATTCGCGTTGACTGACATATTAGGAATTTCGGCCATCATGTGATCGCGTTCACTGCCAGCAAACACGTGTCGCCACATAGCGGCCACAGCTCCATCTGGCTTATTCGTAAGCGCAATACGGCAGCATTCGCAACTGCTATCTGCAAGTTTTTGCTCAGGCAAAAAACTCACGCCTTTATTGTTAGAAACCGCATAATAAATCGCCGCACCATCGTATGGCTTTTTCGCAGCTTTAGCGGCGATTAAATCTCGCTTATCTATCCAAGTGACGGTAATTGTCCCGTCTACAGCAAGGTTAAGCGAATCAAAGCGATGCGTAATTTCATCACGATCTTGATGCACAATATAAGGCTTCTCAAACGTTTTACCTGCATCAATTGACCGCGCAAACCAAATGTAACCTGAAAATGGTTTTTTTAGCGCCTCTGTCCATGTCAGGTAAATAACCCCTTCTTTTGAAACTGCAATTTTTGGTCGCGCCTCACCATCTGCGCCGATTTTTTGTGCTACTGGATTCACTTTTACCGGCGTTGAAAATGTTTCGCCTAAGTCACGGCTCATGCTCACATTCACAAAACCATCCGCTACACCAGCACGCCACAAATTTCCTTGCGAATCAAAAGCCAAGCCAATGGCTAATGCTGAGCTTTGATATTTAGTATGGTTTTCATGCGCGTGCGCAGTCAATGCAAATAAAGCCAAACACAATATCAACAGGCTTCTAATCATCAGTAATCAAATTTCAATTGCGCATAACCCGTGCGCTGTGGATAAGGGTGAAATACATATGATTTGTAATTATTGATGTTATCCATGCCTAAGCTCGCAGTAAATCGATCGGCAAATTTATAATTGACTTTAGCATCCATCACAAAAAATTGACTGGTGCCGCCATACGTATCCCGATTAACATCAGTATTGGTCAGAGTGTTGTATTGCCTACCGCTGTAGCGAGCGGCCAGACTGTAGGTCAAATTGCTACCCTGATGATAGGTTGCCACCAACTTAAACATATTTCTTGGAATACGGGGTGGTTTATTGCCCACCGTTGTTGGCGCTCCGGCATTGGCCAATACCTCAGCATCGGTAAAGGTGGCGCTGCCTTGTAAATCCAAGCCATGCACCAAAACATCTTGCCACTGCGTGGACATTTCAACGCCACGCGTACGAATGTGGTCAACATTCTGGATGAATCCACAGCCACCCGTTTTGGTACATGTGCCTGTATCGTATGGAATGGCACTGCCAGTTGTTAATGTTTGTGAAATTAAGGCATCATATTTATCTTCATGAAATAAACTGACCCGTAACAACCCGTTATCAAAGCGTCGCTCCGCGGTTAATTCACCGGCTCTGACTTGCTCTGGTTTTAAAGCTGGATTGCTCGTCACGTAATACGTGTTGCCATTTTGTAATAATTGAAACATTTCCGCCACGGTAGGGAAGCGGTAAGCTTGCCCATAAGACGCCCTGAAGCCCCAAGCCGGTTGCGGCTCAAAACTTAGTGACAGCTTAGGTGAAAACTTATTATCCGAGCGGTCGGCATAGCTCACAGTATTCGTTGCACTTGTTTTATTTTGACCATTGCTTGCTTGCCAATGTTCAGCGCGGCCACCCAAAGTCAGCGCCCATTTTTGATCCAACTGCCATTTGTCTTGCAAATACACGGCTTGAGTACGGGTGTCCCCTTGTGCTGCTGATGTCAATGAACCCTTAACGCCCACAGACCAATCCGTTGTGTTATAGACATTGCTACGCAATTCGTAGTGATCAAAGTGATAGCCGATATCCAAAGTGTGGTTGGCTGGATGCAAAGTCCCGCGCGCTTCAAACGCCATCCAACCCGTACCTTGCATATCTGTCACTGTGCCGGTGCGTGTTATGTATGGATTACCCGCATTCATGTCAGATGTGGATGATGAACTGACTGTTGAGCGACTATTGTTATCTTTTTGGTAATTAAAATCGGATAAGGTTAATTCCCAATCAAAAAATCCCTTGCTGGCGGATTTAATGTCCAGCGCCTGCATGATGTGGAAAGCCTCAGCCTGCCCAGGACTTAAGCCTGTCACGTTGTATTGCTTACCACCAAAACTTACCCGATTGTTATACACTGCCACGCCACTGCTGTCTTTAATATAACTTTGCACATCCGTATCACTATGCATATCCCACAAACCGATGGTGTACGCCGCTTTGATTTGCGAGGTAATATCATAACTGACTTTAAATTTAACATCGGTTTGCTTGACGTCTTCAATGCTGTTAGCCCCGAACACAATACGATCCGCATTGGTCTCACTTTTATCTTGGTAAGCACCAGTTACCAGATTGGCTACGGATGAAGTAGATGAAAGTGTATTGGTGGAAAAACCCATGGGATGACCTTGATTTTCCAAGTAATCCACCCCCAGCCAAAAAGCAAAATCGTTGATTTTATTACCGGCAGACGCAGCCAAATGGTAGCCATTGTAATGTTCATTTGTGCCGTATAAAGAGAAATCCTGCATAAATGTTTGCACTGTGGCATGGCTTTCAAATTTTGTCGGCATGCGCGTGTGCAAACTCATGACACCACCAAATGAGTTACCGGCATAAAGTGCCGAGAATGGCCCGTACATCATACTGATGCTTTCCACTTCTTCCGGCGTAATAAGGCCCCATCTTGGCGGATAGGCAAAAGAATTTCCCAAGAGATTAGACAGTAACACCCCATCCGCATACAGCATACTCTGCGCGCTGGATAAGGTGCCGGCGGTGCGTGTGGCGATAATGCCATTACGATCACCAATAAACCGCTCGCGTACCTGTATGCTAGGCAAGTACTTTAATGTCTGTGCAACGGTCGCAGCATTGATATTTTCTTCGATTTGCTTTCTATCTGAAGTTTCTACCGTAGCAGGATGTTTAAGAATGCGACTGTCGATCAAAGGGGCACGCACCTCAATCTTATCTAAATTAACATCGTGTTCCGCAAAAGCGACACTACTAAACATCACCACCACTAAAGTAAAAATAAGCTTTTTCTGCATTTTCCCTACCTAATTATTTCGTCTAATTAAAATTGAACGCAATTTTAGCCGAATTATTCACTTTGCAAAATGTGACAAATTGTCGCAGGGCTTTACTGCAAAACAGCATATGAAAAATTACTACATCAAAAAAGGACCTTTCGGTCCTTTTTAATCCACTTGCATTTCAAGAACAAATTTTTAGGCTGCAACTTTCTTGCATTCTTTATAACACGCAGTACAGCTATCCATACACGCTTTACAGGCCTCATGTTTATCTGCATGTTTTTTACATTCATCTTCGCACTCTTTGCAAATATCCATCGCAATTTTAGCTTGGCTTTTTAAATAGTGTGACTCTTGGCTGGCTAATTGTTGCAACGCTCCACATACCGCCAGCATTTGATTCACGCTTTGTGCGCAAGCGGCCATTTCTTTGTCGCCCTGACCTAGCAATGTAAGGCAGTGGCTTAAACATACCTGCCCTTGTTGTATGCAATCTGATGCGGTGGCGATTAAAGCTGTATTCACTGCGCTGCCGTGATGGTGATGATGTTTGTGCCCTTCTGCCGCCTGTACTTTGCCAACGATTGCTGCGCTGGCAAGCGCAACGCTACTCAATAACAAATCTCTTCTGTTCATCTAAAGCTCCTTTTGTCAGGTTAAATTCATAAGCTGATTGTATGCCTGTTAGCACACCCAATCCATTGAAAAGTTATCGACAAATCATATCGATTGAAGTTCCCAGTTAATTTATCAATAGGTTGTACTAGAGTGGGCCTCTCCATCAAGACTATGGGCAATTTGTTTGCGCGACGATTTGTCACATTCTGAGATTTATAATCCGCTATATAATGTAACGAATGAAAACGTACCCTCAAAATGTACTCCGCCGAACTGAGCTAGAAAACCCTTCACGCCGCAACCTGCAGCGTTTGTTTCTGCTACGCAGCGTGATGACTACTTTTTTGCTGGCAGTGACACTGACGCTTTTTTACCTGCATATTCCGCTGCCTAAATTACCGATTAGCTTTGCTGTAGGCGGAATGTTGATTCTCAATTTTCTGACGTTGTTGCGATTGAAAAAATACAGCAATGTCAGTGATAAAGAACTATTACTGCAACTTCTGGGCGATTTAGGCGCACTGACCGTGCTATTTTATTTCACTGGTGGCTATAGCAACCCATTGGTATGGATGTATTTATTACCACTCACAGTCGCCGCAGTCGCCATAAAACGTGAATATGCCTGGCTACTCACAGCAATCGCCGTGGCTTGTTACTCTCTGTTGGTTTTTTATTACGTGCCGCTCTCTCATTTGCATATGCATTATTTGGCGGAAAAATCACTGGATATTCACTTAGTGGGCATGTGGTTAGGCTTTGTAGTGAGCGCAGGTATCATTGCATTTTTTGTCACACGTATCGGACAAAGCCTGCGCGATTATGACCGTGTCATGGCGTCTATCCGCGAGCAATCTCTCGAAAGTGAGCGCGTACTCTCATTAGGCACACTGGCCGCCAGCGCTGCGCATGAGCTAGGCACACCACTTTCCACCATGGCAGTGATCAGCAAAGAACTTGCGCTAGACCTGACTAAACGACCTGAACAATTACAGCAATTAGAAATCATACGTACACAAATTGCACGTTGTAAGGAAATTTTATCTTCTATTACCCGCAATGCGGGGCAAAATCGTGCCGATGCCGGACAAGGCTTACTGTTACGTGAGTTTTTACAGGAGGTGATACAGCGCTGGCGCGACACACGCCCTGCCACCGAATTAGTGGTAACGCTATGCAATAGCGCGAGCAATCCTTTAATCTTTAGTGATAGAACACTCACCCAGGCCATACAGAACTTATTGGATAATGCGGCTGATGCTTCGCCTGAGCGCGTGTTGCTCAACGCAGACTGGGATGAAAATTTACTGCAACTGCGTATCAGAGACTTTGGCAAAGGCATCTCTGATGAAGTTAAAAAACAACTAGGCAAGCCATTTTTCACCTCTAAAGATGAGCAAGGAATGGGGCTAGGCGTCTATTTAACGCAAATCACCCTAGCACGCTTTGGCGGCGACCTCAGCCTTAGCAATCATATCGAAGGCGGCGTACTTACTTTGGTTAAATTACCGCTTGATAATTTGCGCATAGATAAACCGAAATTAAATTGAAGCAAAATCGAAGGTGACCGCATGAATGTGATAATTGACAGCAAAAATACCGATGAAAATGCCACCTTGTTGTTAGTCGATGACGACGAAGATTTTCTTAACGCGCTTGCTCCTGCTATGCGTAAACGCGGCTTTTTAGTCACACTTGCCAACAGCGCAGAAGCTGCGTTCGAACTGGCAAAAAATGAAGCGCCTGAGTTCGCTGTAGTTGACCTCAAAATGTCCGGTAACTCAGGGTTGGTACTGGTTAGGCAACTTGCGAGCCTGGATGCGGGCACAAAAATTGTGGTACTCACGGGTTATGCCAGCATTGCAACAGCTGTTGAGGCTATCAAATTAGGGGCGATACATTACTTGGCAAAGCCCGTAGATGCAGATGAAATTGTTGCCGCCTTTGACAAACAATCCGGTGATGCCGATGTTGAGCTATCACGTAACCCGTTATCAGTGAATCGTTTGGAATGGGAGCATATCCAACGTGTATTAACCGAGAATGACGGCAATATATCAGCTACCGCACGTAGCCTGAACATGCACAGGCGTACATTACAAAGAAAGTTGAGCAAGAAACCTGATTTTAACCCACCCATTAACTAGCTTGCTAGTATTTAATCGTTGCTAAATCGCTCCTCGCGCCAAGGGTCAGCATCATTGTGATAACCGCGCACTTCCCAAAAGCCGGGCCGGTCAAACTCGTGCAATTCAATTCCCTTGAGCCACTTGGCTCCTTTCCAGGCATAGCGCTTAGGCACAACGATACGCACCGGACCACCATGCTCCAAACTTAACGGCTCTCCCAATACGCTATGCGCAATAATTACGTCATCATCCAACAGCGCTTCTAACGGTAAATTAGTGCTGTAGCCGTCATAACCATGCAACGTGACGAATTTCGCAGAGCTTTTAGGCTGTGCCAATGCCAAAATTTCATGCGCCATAACCCCTTGCCAATCCATATCCAACTGACTCCAGCGCGTGACACAATGAAAGTCTGATACATCCGTCACCTGTGGCATCGCCTGAAAAGCTGCCCAATCAATGCTTAGCTCATGTTCAACCAAGCCATAAACACGTAGTTTCCAGTTTTGTGTGGATATTTGCGGGCGAATGCCTAAATCCAAGGTGGGAAAGTTTTTGACTTCGGTTTGCCCAGCTGGAATACGCTCATTGGCATTTACCTTGCTTGGTTTCGCACCACGCTTGGCCAACGCAACTTTTCCTTCAATGAGCTTTTTCCAGTCGGGCATTTATTATCCTGGCATTAGCTGTTTGGCTTTTTAAAACTATCCAACAACAGCAATCCCACTCCAACACAAATTGCGCTATCGGCAACATTAAACGCCGGCCAATATAAATCGTTAATGTGAAAATTCAGAAAATCGACCACGTAACCCAAAGTTAATCTGTCATATAAATTACCGATAGCACCGCCCAGCACCAGAGCCAAGCCCCAACAGAATAATTTTTCCTGATGATGCTTACGAATCAAGTAAGTAATCACTATCACCGCGACAGAGGTAATGACTGTAAAAAACCACTTTTGCCAACCACCGGCGTTCGCCAAAAAGCTGAAAGCAGCGCCAGTATTGTGATAGCGAACCAAGTCAAAAAAGCTGGTTACTTTCAGCAGCTCCCCGTATAAAAATGCATTTTGCACCAAGTGCTTGGTGTACAAATCCAGCACAACAACAACGGCACTAATACCGAACCAACGCAATATAGGCATCATCTCAAACTCCGTCATTCCCGCGTAGGCGGGAATCTAGGCAACGCGCCAAGTTTGTAATTGAGACAATAAAACCAGTGTCAGTACAATCACCTTGACTGGATTCCCGCCTACGCGGGAATGACGAAATAGAATGGAAGATTTGAGAATAATTACGCATGCGAGCGCACCTCACCGTCACCAAACAGATTACTTACGCAACGCCCACAAATGTGAGGGTGTTCTGCGTCAGCACCCACATCCGCACGATAATGCCAGCAGCGATCACATTTGGTATGTGGGCTTGGCGTCACTTGCACTTCTAAAGCACCCGTACCTTGATGAGCCGTGGCGCGCGAGGTAATGAGCACAAAACGCAAATCATCACCTAAACGACTTAACGCCTCGAACACCGCACCTTCTGCATAGATATCTAATTCAGATTGCAACGACGACCCTAGTAGCCCTGCCGCACGCTTTTCTTCTATCGCCTTATTCGCCACTGCGCGCACTTCTAAAAGTGTTTGCCATGATTGAATCTCTACCTCACTCAAATTATGCTCAGGCAAGGTGTGCCAAACATCTTCAAATACCGTCTTATCCGCATCCAAACCTAGCGTTTGCCAAATCTCATTCGCTGTAAAGCTCAAAATCGGCGCCATCAATCGCATCATGGTGTGCGCAATGTGGTGCAATGCGCTTTGCGCAGCACGACGTGCGTGCGAAGTTTCACCCGCGGTATAAAGTCGGTCTTTGAGAATATCCAGGTAAAACCCACCTAAATCTTCTGAACAAAAACTCACAAATTTCTGTACTGCCAAATGAAACTCATAACGGTCGTAATCTGCTAAAACTTCCGCTTGCAGTTTGTCAGTTAAGTGCAAAGCATAACGATCAAGTTCTAGCCATTCATTGACTGGCAATAAATCTTTACTTGCATCAAAATCAGCTAAATTGGCCAGTAAAAAGCGTAAAGTGTTGCGAATACGCCGGTAACTTTCAGCAACGCGTTTTAGAATTTCATCTGAAATCGTCAGCTCACCGGAATAGTCTGTTGATGCTGTCCAAAGACGCAGGATATCTGCACCATAAGTATCCATCACCTTTTGTGGCGCAATCACATTACCCTTAGACTTACTCATCTTATGCCCGGAGCCATCTACCACAAAACCGTGAGTGAGCAAGGCGTCATATGGCGCACGGCCGTCAATGGCACAGCCTGTAAGCAGGCTTGATTGAAACCAGCCACGATGCTGGTCTGAGCCTTCCAAATACAGGTCAGCTGGAAATGCCAAATCGGAGCGGCGCTTGAGCACGGCCGCGTGTGTAGAGCCAGAGTCAAACCATACATCCAAAGTATCGGTTACTTTTTTGTATTGCTCAGCGTTCGTTGGCGCATTGTTGGCCAAGAATGCCGCACCGTCCAAGCTAAACCAGGCCTCAATACCCTGTTGTTCGACTTGCTTGCAGACTGTTTCCAGCAATTCCAATGTTTGCGGATGCGGCTCACCCGTTTCTTTATGCACAAATAAAGGCATCGGCACACCCCAGTTACGCTGGCGTGATACACACCAGTCAGGGCGATTCTTAATCATTGCTTCCAAACGCGCACGGCCCCAGGCAGGATAGAATTGGGTTTCATCTACCGCTTTATTCGCGGCATCGCGAAGTTTTAGCCCCTGACTTCTCGCCCCTAGCCCCTGATTTTCCATACCGATAAACCACTGGTGTGTCGCCAGTTGCATCAGCGGCGTTTTATGGCGCCAGCAATGCGGAAAGCTGTGGTTCAAGCGCGCACTGGCTAACAAAGCGCCGTTCTCCTGCATTTTCACCAGAATGGCTTTGTTAGCCTCTTGTCTGGTCAAGCCGCGAATCGCCTCAAATTCAACCAGTTCACTATTAAAAAACTTGCCATCGCCGCCCATTAAAACCCGTGGTTTTTCACTTGGAAAATGTTCGCGCATGACCAGCCAGTCATCGTTACCATGTGCGGCAGCAGTATGGACTAAGCCCGTACCCGCGTCCGTAGTCACGTGATTACCGCATATAACCGGTACTTGGCGGCTATCAAACGGATGCTGTAGCTGCAGATGTTTTAAAGCCGCCCCTTTGCAAGAGGCAATCACTTTGTAATTTTCTTCACCGTATCGTGCAAGCGTGCTTTCAGCCAAGTCATGCACCAGGATGAGCAAACCCTTACTTGTTTGAATCAAATCATAATCAAACTCAGGATGCACGCTCACCGCCTGATTGGCTGGCAATGTCCATGGCGTTGTCGTCCAGATCACCGCATAAGCGTTGCCAGTCACTTCAATAGCAAATGCCTTACTTAAAGCTGCGTTATCGACTACTTTAAAACCAACATCAATCGCGGGTGAATTGACATCTTCATACTCGACTTCGGCTTCAGCCAGTGCAGAGCCACAATCAACACACCAATGCACAGGCTTGCTACCTTGATACAAATAGCCGTTTTTATAGATATCGCCCAAAGCGCGCATAATGTCGGCTTCGGTTTTAAAATCCATGGTGAGGTAGGGGTTGTCCCAATCACCAAAAACACCTAAACGAATAAAGTCTTTCTTTTGCTTTTCTACTTGTTCAGCGGCATATTCACGGCATAACTCGCGGAACTTGGCAGGATCACTATTTTTGCCATGACTTTTTTCAACCACCAGCTCAATCGGCAAGCCGTGACAATCCCAACCCGGCACATAGGGCGCATCAAAACCCGACATGGTTTTTGACTTAACAATAATATCTTTTAAGATTTTATTAACGGCATGACCAATGTGAATGTCGCCATTGGCATAAGGTGGGCCATCATGCAGAATGAATTTTTTAGCGCCTTTGCGCGCTTCTCTAATTCTTTGATAAAGCTTTTTATCCTGCCACTGCTTTAGCCAGGCAGGTTCACGTTTAGCCAAATCCCCCCGCATTGGGAATGCAGTTTCAGGTAAATTTAATTTATATTTTGAATCTTTATTTTCTTCGGTCATCTTGTTATTCCAAAAACTATTTCAGCCACAGACAACTATCATCTGTGGTTAATAAAAAACGCTCTCGCAGCCACCACATCTGCCGCTATTTGCACCTTGAGTGCATCCAATCCATCAAATTTCATTTCATCACGTATCTTGTGCAAAAACTCTACATGTACATGCTTTTCGTACAAGTCCCCATTAAAATCAATCACATGCACCTCTAAAGATAATTTAGGCACACCGACAATCGTTGGGCGTACACCCAAGTTTGCCACGGCATTCAAACCGTCTAATTTTACTGCATATACCCCAGTTAATGCAGGGCGCTCATGGCGCATATGCACGTTAGCCGTAGGAAATCCAAGTTGGCGACCGCGTTTTGCGCCATGCACCACTTTGCCGCTGATGCTGTACGACCTACCCAACAACAATGCTGCCTCTTGCAAATTGCCTACCGCCAATGCGGAGCGTACTCGTGTACTGGATACGCGGGCATCTGCCAGATTGACTTGAGGCAGGCTGATCAGATTAAACTTCTCTTCTATAAAATCAATAATAGACCCGGCACGCATCGCACCAAAACGAAAATCCTCACCCACCAAAATAGTTTGTGCATTAAGCGCATTACGCAAAATAGTCTGCATAAACTCATCTGCCGAAACTCTGGCAAAGCGCTGATTAAATCGACATACATAGACACGCTCAACACCCGCTGCTGCAAAATGTTCCAGTTTTTCACGCATGGAGCACAATCTGGCCGGTGCACTTTCTGGCGCAAAAAACTCGCGAGGATGCGGTTCAAATGTCATCACGGCCGAAGTCAATTTAAGCGAATCAGCGGTTTGCATCAACGCACCCAACAAGGCCTGATGCCCTAAATGCATGCCATCAAAATTACCGATAGCTAGCGCACATGGTGGCTGCAGAGAAGTTGGAATATGCCGAAAAACTTGCATCTATCGACTCACTCTACTGATTCACTCGACGGATATAATCTCTAGGCTTAAAACCCAGCAACATTAACGCAGCAAAATAACTCACGCCACCCAATACCACCAGCCCGCTGATGTAAATTAAACGTTTCATCAAGCCAAAATTCAACCAGGCATTTGCATCGCCCATCGCCAAGTAAAGCACAGCCCCCATTGCACTTAGGGCTATCAACAATTTAAACAAAAACAGCATCCAACCCACTTGCGGATGGAATATATTAGCTTTGCGCAAGTGATAATAAAGCAGCGCTGCATTGATGCATGCCCCCAAACCAATCGCCAACGCTAATCCTGTGTGACGTAAATCCAGAACAAACACAAAAAGCACATTCATCAACTGCGTCATCACCAAGGTAAACACCGCAATTTTCACCGGAGTTTTAATGTTTTGTCGCGCATAAAAACCTGGCGCTAAAATTTTAACTAAAATCAACCCGATCAGGCCCACGCTGTAAGCAATTAAGGCTTGCTGAGTCATGGCAACATCAAACGGGGTGAATTTTCCATAATAAAACAATGCCGTCACTAAAGGCGTTGCCAGCACAGCCAGCGCTACTGCCGCCGGCGCTGCCAAAATAAAGCTTAAACGCAAGCCCCAATCCAGCAATTGTGAGTATTCACTATCATCTTTACCCGCATAAGCCTTGGATAAACTGGGTAATAATATCGTGCCCAAAGCGACACCTAGCACACCGATTGGGAATTCCATCAAACGATCGGCGTAATAAAGCCAGCTTACGCTACCAGTTATTAAAAATGAGGCGAATATCGTATTGAGGATCAACGAAATCTGCGCCACGGAAACCCCAAGCACCGCAGGCCCCATCAACTTTAAAATACGCCAAACGCCTTCATCATCGCGCTTAAAATCCAACTTAGGCAGCAAGCCAATTTGCTTTAAGAATGGCACCTGAAACGCCAACTGCAAAAAACCCCCAATGAACACCGCCCACGCCAACACCTTAATTGGCTCAGCAAAATAATCAGCAAAAAACAATACTGAGACAATCATCGAAACATTGAGCCACACCGGAGTAAAAGCAGGAATACCAAATTTGTGATAAGTATTGAGCACTCCGCCCGCCATGGAAACCAGCGATATAAAGAAAATATAGGGGAAAGTAATGCGCAACAACTCAACCGTTAATTGCATTTTTGAGGCATCAGCCCTAAAGCCTGGCGCAATTAGGCTAACAATCCAGGGGGCTGCCAACATACCCAACAAAGTAACCACAACTAAAATCAAACCTAGCCAAGTGGCAACACGGTTGATAAGAGTGTGGGTTTCATCAAATCCACGTTGGCTTTTATATTCGGATAAAATAGGTACGAACGCCTGACTGAATGCGCCCTCTGCTGAAACACGGCGCAATAAATTTGGGATTTTAAAAGCAACAATAAAAGCATCGCTAAGCATGCCCGCACCGAATACGCGCGCAATCAATGTATCCCGCACAAAACCTAAGATGCGCGAAACAAAAGTCATGCTGCCGACTTTAGCCAGCGCTTTGAGTAAATTCATGCTTTATCGTTATAATTAAATGGGGGAAAGTAGTGCATTAACAACATATTGCGCAATTTTAACATGCCAAGTGACATCATGTAGTAATTGCAAATATCAACGCTAAATAGAAATGTCCACTTTACTTATTTTATCCATCGCAGGTTGGCACACATCCCATCATGGATAACATGATCAATAAAGGGTGTTTGCTACCGCCCGTGGAAATGCAAATAGAAGTGGTACAAACTAGCGTTCCTGCAACGCCAAACTCATGCGCCCCACCAGCGGTTCAAACAGATATTCCGCCACGCGCCGATTACCGGTAACAATACTTGCCATTACCTGCATGCCAGGGTAGAGTTTGTAGCGCATTTTACCGTCCTCAAAATAATCACGCTCGACTTCAATGCGCACGCGGTAATACGGCAAGCCGTCTTTGCCCGCCACCGCATCCGGGCTAATCTGCGTCACCCGCCCGTCAATGCTGCCAAAACGCGCCAGATCAGCAGCCGCCAACCGTACCTTGACTGCCTGGCCAGACTGTACATAGCCCACGTCCTGCGTCGGCAAGCGCGCCTCGATTACCAGCCGATCACCTACCGGCACAATATCCATCACCGCATCACCCGCCTTAATCACACCACCGGTAGTGACAAAATACAAGGTCTTAACCACACCATCCACCGGCGAACGCAGCACAGTGCGCTTCATGCTGTCTTCGAATTTGCGCATGCGCTCTTGCAACTCATGTAATTCACGCCGCTTCTGCTCCAGCGTGGTGCGCACTTCCTCGCGGTAGGCTGCATGAATATAATTCATGCGTGCCTTGGCCTGCTGCGCCGCCGCGCGCGCGCCCTGTACGGCAGCCTTATCCTCCTCCACCCGGCTTTGCATTGAGCTGCGTTCTCGCAACAGTGAAAGCTGCTCGTATTGGCTGGCGATCTTGTCCTTCAGTAAATCCTCGTTGATCGCCACTTGCTCGTTCAAAAACTTCAGTGAATCTTGCGCGTTATGAATGCGCGCATCCACTTCCTGAATGCCACGCTCGCGCTGCGTGATAATTTCGCGCTGCGCCACCATGTCAGAATTAAGCCGCTCGCGCCGCGCATGAAAAAGGTTGTTGGCCTGCCGCACCAACTCCGTGTGGTTGCGCGTAATATCAGCAGGAAATTGGATTTCCGCCGCACCGGAAGATTCCGTTTCTAACCGCAACACCTCAACGCGTAGCCCGGCTAAGCGCTGATACAGCTCGTTGATATCGGCTTCACCCGCCGCGTTGGCAAGCTCCACCAACGGTTGCTCAGAGTGCACCGTGTCGCCCTCTTTCACCAGAATTTTACTAATGATGCCGCCCTCTAGATGCTGTACGGTTTTCACCGCCGTGCTGGGGACCACATCACCGGTCGCCACACTGACAATTTCCAGCGTACCCACCCACGACCATGCCAGAAACGTCATTAGGCTGCCGAACAGCAGCCAGAAAAAAGAATGGTGCGCCGTGCTCACGCCAACTGGATTTGCGCTCACTGGGTCTTCTCCTCGGTCGCTGGGGCCATAGCCGCCTGGGTAGCATGTTGCCGCACCATGGTCGGCACCGGCTTGTCATCCAGATTCAACCGCCAGTGCGCCGCCCGCACAATCCACGGATCGTTGGAACACACCACCACGCTGTATCCTTCCGCCACCAATCGGTTCAGCACCACATACACTGCCTGTACGCCGTCCGCATCCAGACCCTCGGTTGGCTCGTCAAACACCGCCAACCGCCCACCGGAAAGCAGCGCCCGTGCCAACGCCAACCGCCGCCGAATGCCCAGCGAAAGCTGGCGCCCCATATCTGCCACTGGCATCTGTAACCCCTTGGGCGTCTGATCCAGAAACGGGCGCAGCCCGGCATCGCGCACTGCCGTGTTAAGTGCTGTCTCTTCCACTTCACGGCCCAGCGTCAGGTTGTCCAGCAGCGTGCCGTCAAAAAACTCCGCCTCCTGCGGCGCATACATCACCTGCGTGCGCCACCAGCGCGGGTCAATCTGGCGCAGCTCCACGCCATCCACCTGCACCTGCCCGCGCGTCGGGTCCAATAATTGCATCAGCAAACGGCAGAATGTCGTCTTGCCACTGGCGTTTTTTCCTGTCACTGCGAGAATGCCGCCGGTCGGTAGCGCAAAATTGAGCGATTCAAACAGCGGCGCTGTTGCCCCACCGTAGGCAAACGCTACATCCTTGAACTCCAGCTGTCCGCTGTATTTCGTCAGACGCATACCGGTTGTCGCCTCGCGCGGTAGCCGCAGCAACTCCTGCGTCAGCCCCTGCGCCTGACGCGCACGCTCAAATACTTCGCGCAGACTCGGGTAACGCGCCACAGCGCCCCAGGCGCGTGCCACCAGAATATTGATGCCGATCAATGCCCCCACGTCCAGTTCCTGCGCCACCACCGCACGTGCGCCGAGACCGATTACCACAATAGTCAGCACGCCGGAACCCGCCGCCGTCAGCGCCTGCAACCGTGATTGAGTACCTTGGGAACGTGCACCCAAATCCAGCAAACGCTCCAGATGCGCCTGCCAGCGACCGGCTAACCAGCCGCCTGCATTGAAGGCGCGCACCGTCTCCGGCACTGCCGCGCCTTGCGTCACCAGCACTCCGCCCTGCGCCGTTTCGCGCACCTGTGCGTGGGCAATGCCACCCACCGCACGCGTAAGAGCAAAACACGCCAGCAGAAACCCCGCCATCACCAGCACGGCCGCGAGGCCCAGCATGGCATTGAGCAAAAACACCACTAGCAAAAACACCAGCGCAAACGGAATATCCAGCAACGCCGCCAGATTGGCTGGCGCATAAGCCGCGCGCACCTCGTTCAGCCCGGTAATGGCAGAACGCACCAACCCGCGATCGGCCTGTGTTAACGCTGCCAGTCGCGCCTGCGTCAGTACTTCAAAGGCGTTTTGCGCCAACGCGCCATCTGCCAAGCCAGACAACACTGCTAAAAAGCGTGTGCGCGCGGTGCGGAATAAAAACTCCAATACCGCCGCCATCAACGCGCCCACCGTCAGCGTTAGCAGTGTTGCATCCACCCCGTGCGCCACGTAGCGGTTAAGTACCAGTATCACATACAGCGCTGAAGCCAGCCCCAGCACCTGAATGGCAAGCGAACTCGCCAGCACTTCAACGGCCAGCAAGCGGTCGCGCCACAATCGGCTCCACAAGTCTTTCATGCATCATCCATCATGATTGGAGTAGGCCATTCTAGCAGAGAAGACCCAACAAAAACCGGATAGCGTTGCCGCCATCCGGTTCTGCACATTTCCCATACGGGAAGAATCAGCCCGCACTATACATGCGTAATCGCAACGGCAAACTGCTCTGCAGTAGGATCGGCACCATCAATGGTTGCAATAGTAACCTTAGCCCCGCCCCCACTACCATCTTCATCGTATGAAAAGACATTAGTGTTCGTATCGAAAAGCCAACGATCATCTGTATCTGCCGCCGCTGCATTTGCCGCGACTACTACATTGGTATTCGCAGAGTTTGTGTTAAAAGCATTGGTAAAAGCGAACTGATCAGTACCCCAAGTAAACCCAAACACAAAATCCCCACCTTCGTTTGTTGCCGTGTACTTAACGACATCGACAACCGAGCTTATTTCGAACAGCAACAACATGTCATCCCCAACTCCGCCGGTCAGGGTATCCGCTCCATCTCCAGCGAACAGTTTATCCATCCCACCAGACCCGGTAATGGTATCATTTCCACCCAATCCCAATACCATAGTCCCCATGGTCACCGGCGGATTCACGCCGCCAAGACTAATGGTATCATTTCCACCGCTACCGAACATCATGTAAGCCTGCCCCGTCATACCAGATATGTTGAATTGCTCCGGCATATTGCTGCCAGCTGCTTGGAAGAAGAGGTTCTCAACCGAGGTAGAAGTGATGGTGGCCACCGCAGTACCCGCATTGACCGTAAGTCCTTCCTTGACTGTAGTGACATGACCGCCCGCAGCGCTCGTCACGTTCAGGTTGATGTTGATGTTGTTCAAGTTGGTCAGTGTCAACTGGTCGGTGCCACCGCCACCATCCACTGTGTCAGTGCCGCCCAGCGTGCTGCCTTGTACCATAGAGAAGCTGGTGTTGCCACCTCCGCCCACCAGCGTATTGTTACCCGTGGTAGCTACCAACACTTCGGAGAATGCAATCGGCACAGGACCGCTCGGAACGGGTGGGCCACTCAACAGCGCAGAATAGTCCGTCACCACATAAGCTGGACCTCCCGAACCCACCATGCCCGGACCACCCACCATGCCCGGACCACCCACCATGCCCGGACCACCCACCATGCCCGGACCACCCATCATGCCCGGACCACCCATCATGCCCGGACCACCCATCATGCCAGGGCCACCCATCGGACCCATACCGGGACCACCAGGACCCATAGGGCCACCCATCGGACCCATACCGGGACCACCAGGACCCATAGGACCACCCATCGGACCCATACCGGGACCACCAGGACCAACGCCAAGGGCTTTCCCGAAATCCATCATTTCTTGAGTTGGGCCCGTCCCCGGGCCACCCATTGGTCCCATACCCGGACCGCCAGGACCCATTCCAGGGCCAAAGCCACCGCCCATGCCTGGTCCACCAGGACCACCCATTGGACC
>CAMBZE010000007.1 GCA_945872425.1 Methylotenera oryzisoli
TTATTATTCTCGTTACCACGGACATACTGGTCAGAGAACGCTACCATGCTGGCACCAATAGTCCAATTCGGCATTGCACGCCATTCGCCGCGTAATTTGAGTTGGTGTTTAGGGATGCCGGCCAAATAATCACCCTTAGAAACGCTAATCACTTTATTACCGTTACTATCTTCACGTCTGGAAGAGTTAGCTTCTGAGGCCATGTCAAAGGCTGATTCATAAGTTGCCTTGATGTAGCTATAGCCTGCTGACCAGTTAAAATCGCCCGTAGTGCCATTGACGCCAAAATCTAGCCCTTGGCGACGCGTTTCACCCACGTTTTTAAAATAACCGGCGCCGGTGGTGCCTGAGGCAATAAATTGCAAGTCGTCGTGATTGGTCGTGCGATACGCGCCTGCCGTCCAACTGAGCGCATTAGCCAGCTTGCCACGGAAACCCCCTTCATAAGTTTTAGCCACCACTTGCTTCAATGGTGGGTCACCTGCCATGGCGTTTGGTAACAAACATGGGTGCAACGGATCAGCACAACCGGTTTCAATTGGTGACGGTGCGCGGTTGCCTTCGTTGTAGCCAGCATAAGTGTTAAATTCCGGAGTAAAAGCATAAGTGATACCCAACGCAGGGTTTAAACGGTGGTAATTATGATTACCGCCTGCATCACCGCCAGCAAGAGCCACCACGCGATGCGTATTAGCTCCAGCAACAGTACCATCGCCAGCTATAGTGAATTCACCCCCAGCAACGGCGCCATAATTCCCAACTGCCGCGCCATTTGTGTCACAATCTATCGCCGCGCCACCGGCTTTCACCAAACACTTACCTTCATGATGTCCATTCAACTTGTCGGTAACATTTAAGCGCGTATGGTTGTAACGGGCGGAAGCAGTAAATGCCAGCTTAGGCGACACGGCAAAGGTGTCGGTCGCAAACAAACTCCAGGTTTTGCTTTTAGCCGACAAATCAACGGCTGTTTCTACAGCGTTAGCCGAATAAGTACTAACATCAAAACCGCGCGCCGAATTAAATTCTTCTGCTTCTTGCTCGGTTTGCGTAAAGCCAATGCGACCTAAATCCACACTCATGCCGGTGACCAGTAAATGACGATCATTTATCCAACTGGTTTGCACCGTTCCACCAAAGCTTTTATTGGTGGTATTGCTACGGTTATTGACACCTTGATCATATATACCAGTACAAGTAGCACCGGTTACCCAACCGTCACAATTCTCATATAACACTTCGTATTCGTCATTGACATCGCCATTCAAGGAGCTACTTTTGTTGCGACGATAATAAGCATTGGTCGTTAGCAATAATTCATCTGACAACCAATGACTGACTTTGCCATTGACAAACCCTAAGCGATTTTGTGTTTGGTCCGGCTTGGTGTAAATTGACTTATATCCGAATTGACCCAACATTGTTTGTGGGGTATAGGCATTACCGATTAAATCGGTATCTGCCCCGCTGAAACTCACATCCACGTCGGTTTTGTCATTGCTCCAACCGAGTTTACCGAAACCTTGCAATATGTCTGATGGCGAGCTATCACGCCAACCATGCTCTTTAAATTGGTTGCCCGCAAAGAAATAACTTACACCATTAGCAATCTGTCCGCCATATTCACCTTCAACCGCCCTGCGACCGAATGAGCCACCATAAGCCTGAATGCCACCACCAGGAAAATTTTCCCCGCTTTTTGTTTGTACTGACAAGGCACCGCCCAAAGTATTCAAGCCAAATAATGGATTTGAACCTGGCATTAAAGTTATACTAGAAATGGCATTTTGTGGGATTAAATCCCAGTTGACAGTATCACCAAACGGCTCGTTGATACGCACGCCGTCTTGATACACTGACAAACCTTGTGGCGTGCCGACTAAAGGCGAAGCGGTAAAGCCACGAAAATTCACATCCGGTTGATACGGGTTATTTTGCACTTCATTAATATTAACGCCGGATAAATTGTTATTCATAAAATCCGCGACGCCTAAACTTTGCTGATTTTGCAAGGCTTGACCTTTACTCACCTGCACATTAGCAGGCACCTGACTGACCGGCACACCTAATGCGTCTAATGGCGTAATCCCTACCACTTCAACTTTACCCAACTCAATGGCTTCAGTTTTATTTTCTGCCAGCGCGTAGTGCGGCATCGCATAGGCCGCAATAATCGCAGCCAGAATTATTTTAGGTTGTAACGTTTTATGCATCATGATTCCTTTGATTTTTGTTTTATAGAGCGCTATCTCTGGTACATTGATTAGCAAAAATCATTCCTAATTTTAATAAATACGAAATATTACGTTTAAGGAAACGCTGATTTATTTGTCACACCGGCGAAAGCCGGTGTCTAGTGTCTTGATTTTTATGGATTCCGGCTTTCGCCGGAATGACGTATATGGAATAAATCAGTGTTTCCTTAATCAAAAAGTAACAAATTTATTAGTTTTTAACAATCAAGAGTGTATCTTAATTTTTGGTTGATTACAGCCATATCGGTGGTTGTTTGCAACCATTTTTAACGTATGCCAATTTTTAATTCACCACAACTCAAAATAACGCGGTTATTCCGTACTTTCGCGGAAATGACGATAAACCACTTCGCTTCACGGTTAAGGATGCGCTGATTTATTTGTCACACCGGCGTGACCGTAAAGGTCATCACCGCAGAATATATCTGCTAAAGCAGATGATTCATGCGAGAAAAGCCGGTGTCTAGCGTCTTGATTTCGCTGGATTCCGGCTTTCGCCGGAATGACATACTTGGAATAAACCAGTACTTCCTTAAGTTATGGGCGCTTCTATAAATGACCGTTCGCCCCCGTATCAAGTACGAGGCAGGCTTATGCGGCGGCAGCATCTAACCAAAAGATCTCCAACCCCAACTCACTCTCCTTTGCCTGCAGCTCGTGTGCAACCCCGATGCCAGGTACACACGCTAACGTGTCATGCCAGTAAATTAGTGGAAAAAAGGGGCGTTGCCAGGGCGGGATATTGGCTTCTTGCAATAAATGTTTAAGCGTTCTGGTGGGCCTAAGCGCATTGGGTTTGAAGCGCTCCCCTCCGCAGCGATTGGTTATTCTGAGTCTAGTCATACCAAGTTTGAGCGCCAAACCAGATCCGCTGACTGACTTGAATTGCAACTGACCGCCGTTGGGCAACATGAGTGTCGACTCCCCATTCCACACTAAATCATATGGCGCGGCAACCGGCGCAACACATAAATAAGCGCGCTGTTGATAACGCCTCAGCGTCAGGTGTTGTAGCTGGAGGCTCAAATCCGCATCTGGCTTGGCATTGAGCAATTGCTGAACAATTTCTGTTAAATATTCAGCGGATGGCATGGCGAGTTGATTCTGTGAAAACCACCAACGCAGTAAATTTTTAGCGCGCGTGGCATCCAGTTGACTTAAGCCCTGCAAGCAAAGGCTGTTATTCAGCAGCAAGTTTTCAGCATCCAAAGCCGCCAACGCATCAAGCAAATCATTGGCTTCAGCCATATGTGAAGCCGTTCTGGCAACCACCGATTTCACACTTGGGAAACGAGACGCTAACATCGGCATGACTTCATGGCGCACGAAGTTACGCTCATATTGCGTATTGTCATTACTTTCATCATCGCACCATGCAATATGGTGCTGAACGGCATAATCACACAGCGTTTGACGTGATACCGCTAACAAAGGGCGCATTAAACCTCGCGTTTTATCTAGCGCCGCCATGCCGGATAACCCTTTTACGCCAGCGCCGCGCAATAGCTGCAATAGCAACGTCTCTGCTTGGTCATCCTGATGATGCGCTGTGATCACAAAATCTACCGGCGTTTTGTTGAATTGGTAATCAAAGAGCGCCTGATAGCGTAACTGACGTGCAGCGGCCTCAATACCCAGCTTGCTAGACCGATCCACATTCACATGCTCCACTTGCAAAGGCACATTCAGCACTTCACATTGCCTGGCACAAAATACTGCCCAGGCATCTGCATTGGCACTTAAACCGTGATGCACATGCAAGGCATGCAACTCAAAAGGGAGTGAACGTTTAACTTCTGCTAACAGATGTAGCAGCACGCAGGAATCTAAACCGCCACTCAACGCCAGCAACAGCTTCGGTGGCGCTGACTCTTGCATAGCAGCCAAGTGCTGCGCTAAAAAAGAATGAAGATTGGCGACTAAAGGATGTGTTGCTGCATCGGTCTTATCAGCCTTTTTGGCAGAAGCGCTATTTTTCAGCGACTTCTTGGAATTTGCCATAGCTCATTAAGCGCTTATAACGGTTCGCCAATAGTATTTGGGTCGGTTTGGATTTAAAGCGCGTTAATTCCTCCTTTAACGCGGCGCGTAGCGTTTCCATCACCACCTCTGGCGCGCGATGCGCACCACCTAGCGGCTCCGGCACAATTTTATCAACCAAACCCAACGCTTTAAGGCGATCAGACGTAATGGCGAGTGATTCTGCGGCAACCGAAGCCTTATCTGCACTCTTATACAAGATGGAAGCACAGCCTTCCGGTGAAATCACAGAGTAGGTGCCATATTGCAACATCAGCAATTGATCAACCACGCCTAGCGCCAACGCACCGCCTGAGCCGCCCTCACCAATAATCACACCGATAATCGGTGTTTTGAGTTCTGCCATCACATATAAGTTACGGGCGATGGCCTCTGATTGACCACGTTCCTCCGCACCAATTCCCGGATAAGCACCCGGGGTGTCAATAAGCGTAATAATCGGGAGATTAAATTTTTCAGCTAACCGGTATAAACGCAGAGCTTTACGATAGCCTTCCGGACGTGGCATACCAAAATTACGGTATTGACGCTCTTTTACATCGCGCCCTTTCTGGTGACCAATGACCATCACCGACTGCCCTTCAAACCGCGCCAAACCACCCACAATCGCAGGATCATCTGCGTAAGCTCTATCGCCATGTAACTCTTCAAAGTCGGTAAACATACCTTGAATATAATCGAGCGTGTATGGACGTTGCGGATGACGCGCGAGCTGAGAAACCTGCCAAGCCGTTAAGTTGCCATAGATATCTTCAGAGAGTTTTTTGTTTTTCTTTTCCAAGGCAAGCAGCTCTTTGGAAATATCCAAATTGTCATGGTCATCGTGCGCTGAACGCAAACCCTCAATTTTGGCTTCTAATTCAGCAATCGGCTGTTCAAAATCTAAATAACTTATTTTCATCTCTTTATCTCTGCTAGGTGCTAGGTGCTAGGTGCTAGGGGCTGGGGGCTATGGAAGGCTGCGGATGGTTTTGCGGTGAATTTAGCATGAGTTAATTTTCACCATAAACCTTTTCAAACTCATCCCTAGCCCCTAAATCCTAGCCCCTGATTTTGTTAATTATATAGGATTTTCACATTATTCTGGCTCAACCATGCAGTTAAGCCCGCAATCAATTCATCATGCAAATCAACACGCCAGTCATTCCCCAGCATCAACTCGACCTTACTGGTTTTATTATGGTATTCCACCTTGACGGCACAACCGCGCTGATGCTCTGACACCCCAATGCAATAAGGCTTTAATAATGTCTTCAATTTAACCGCATCAGATTGCCCGTTACACGATATTTTCAAAAAGCTCGCGCGGCTGTTTCTCAGGCTGGATAAATCATGCAACTTTCTTGCATTCACGCGCACTCCGCCAGAAAACTCATCATTGCTTACGCGACCTTCGACAATGACCAGTTGATCATCTTTTAACAATGATTGATATTGATTAAGCAACTCATTACCCACCACCACTTCAATTCTGGTGGTGCCATCATCAAGACCGATTATCGCCATCTTGCCACGCGCTGTCATTCGAATGCGAATACCGGAGACAATGCCGGCCAAGAGTTGCGGCTGTTCTTTAGGGCTTAACTTTGCAAGCGTAGTGCTAATAAAATTGCTTAAATCTTTTTGATATGACCAATAAGGATGGCCACTAAAATAAAACCCCAGCGCGGCTTTTTCTTCTTGCAGGCGCTGTTGTTCAGTCCAAGCGGACACTTTAGGCAACACATGGGCCACGCTATCTGAAACCTCGCCAAACAGGCTGTTTTGGTTGCTATTTGCATTGGTTTGCTCCGCCGCGCTAATCGCCAATGCCACCCCAGCCAACAGCGCATTCCGATTGGGTTCCAGTTGATCAAACGCACCGGCTCTAATCAGAGACTCAATGACTCTGCGATTCACTTTACGCAAATTCAGGCGACTACAAAAATCAAATAAGCTGCTAAAAGGTCCTTTTTGTTGACGCGCCTGCAAAATAACTTCAATCGCCGCCCAACCGGTGCCTTTAATTGCACCTAAACCATACAAAACTTGCTTGTTATTGATGGGAGTAAATTTGAACTCGCTTTGATTCACGTCCGGCGGCAGCACTTCAACCTGGTTCGGCGCACAGTCATCATAAAATATATGCACACTGTCGGTATTATTCATGTCCGCCGACATGGTGGCCGCCAGAAATGCAGCCGGGTAATGCGCTTTCAAGTAAGCGGTGTGATAAGCCACGAGCGCGTAAGCTGCCGCATGAGATTTATTAAAGCCATAACCGGCAAACCTTTCCAGCAGATCAAACAACTCACTTGCCTGACGCTCGGTCATATTATTTTTAACTGCGCCCTCTGTAAACGTTTTACGCTGGGCATCCATTTCTTCTTTTTTCTTTTTACCCATCGCACGACGCAGCAAGTCAGCACCGCCCAGGCTATAGCCCGCCACGACCTGCGCAATCTGCATCACCTGCTCTTGATACACGGCAATACCGTAGGTTTCTTTCAAAATCGGCTCGGTAAGCGGGTGCGGATATTCCACGCGCTGCTTACCATGCTTACGCCGACAGAAGTCCGGGATCAAATCCATGGGACCCGGGCGATACAGCGCCACCAAAGCGATAATGTCCTCAAAGCAATCCGGCATCGCCTGTTTGAGCATGTCTTTCATGCCGCGCGACTCCAGCTGGAATACAGCGGTAGTATTGGCTGTTTTGAGTAGCTGAAAAGTTGCTTTATCGTCTAGCGGCAAAGTTGCAAAAGCGAGCGGCGGCAAATCATCCAACGCTCGTTGTTCATTGGCACTCGCTAACGCCATGTCCAGAATCGTTAGCGTGCGTAACCCTAAAAAGTCAAATTTCACCAAACCGACGGCTTCAACATCATCTTTATCATATTGACTGACCAAGCTCGCCCCATCAGCCTGGCAATACACCGGTGAAAAATCAGAAATCTTGCTCGGTGAAATCAACACACCACCGGCATGCATACCGACGTTACGTACCAAACCTTCCAGCCTTAACGCAAGCTCTAAAAGCTCATGGACTTCTTCCTCATTCCCACGCCGCTCTGCCAATTGCGGCTCTTTTTCCAGCGCATCAGACAAGGTAATGCCAAGCTCAAGCGGGATGAGTTTGGCAATGCCATCAATAAAATTAAACGGCAGGTCCAGCACCCGACCGACATCGCGAATCACGGCTTTAGCCGCCATGGTACCAAAAGTGGCAATTTGCGAAACCGCATCCATGCCATACTTCTGTTTCACATAATCAATCACGCGATCTCGGCCTTCCTGGCAAAAATCGATGTCAAAGTCAGGCATGGAAACACGATCCGGATTTAAGAAGCGCTCAAATAGCAGGTGATATTCAAGCGGGTCTAAATCAGTAATGCCCAAACTGTAGGCCACCACCGACCCTGCACCGGAACCACGACCAGGCCCTACCGGTACGCCATTATTCTTAGCCCAGTTGATAAAGTCCGCCACAATCAAAAAGTAGCCGGCAAAGCCCATTTGATTGATGACCTTTGTTTCAAAATCCAATCTGGCTGCGTACTCCCCCTGCTTATTGGCACGTAGATTTTCATCAGGGTATAACATGGCCAAACGCTTGGTTAAACCAAGTCGCGCCTCTGAGATTAAATACTCATTTAAGTTCTCATTATTTGGCGTTGGAAAATTTGGTAAATAGTTTTTACCCAGCGTTAAGCTCAAGTTACAACGTTTAGCAATTTCCACGCTGTTCGTCAGCGCTTCCGGCATATCCGCAAACAAAACGGCTATTTCAGCCTGCGTTTTAAAATACTGCTCAGCGGTAAAATTCTTGGGGCGACGCGTATCAGCAAGAATATAACCCTCAGCAATACAAGTACGCGCCTCATGCGCCCTAAAATCATCCGCCGTAGTAAATTGTATCGGGTGCGTTGCAACAATAGGCAAATTCAGCTGGTTAGCTATCGACCGCGCGTGATGTATGTATGTTTCTTCATTTGCATTTTGGCCGGCGCCGGCAATGCGTTGCACTTCTAAATAAAAACGTTCCGGAAACAGGTTTTGCCAGTCGCTGGCCAGTTTACAGGCAAGCCCTTGATTGCCCTGCAGGCAGGCTTGCCCCACATCGCCTGCCATAGCCCCTGACAGCAGCAACAAACCTTCTGTACCGGATTCCGCAAACCATTCACGTTTGAACTCGGCACGGCCTCGATATTGATTAGACAAATAAGCACGGCTTAACAACTGGCAAAGCAGCAGATATCCGGCATGGGACTGACATAACAATAGCAAGCGCGAAGGCTGGTCTCGATTGTCAGTGTTTTGCAACCAGATATCGCAGCCGATAATAGGCTTAACACCTTTGGCACGAGCCGCCTGATAAAACTTGATTGCACCAAACAGATTACTTAAATCAGTGAGCGCCAATGCTGGCATTTGGTCGCTCGCCGCTTGTTTGACGTAGTCATCAATCCGCACAATGCCATCCACAATGGAATACTCGCTATGGCAACGCAAATGGACAAAGCCGAGGGATGCTTGCGGTAAATTCGAGTGTGATTGACTGGTTTCTGACATAAAGCGAATTTTACCTGATTGAAGATTGCTCATGTGTGCAAACTTGGCATTTATGTTTTATGATGGCATACCAAATAACGAAAAGGAAAAAATCATGACTAACTCCGTCACCCTAAAAGGTAGCCCCGTTGAAATCGGCGGAAATTTTCCACAAAAAGGTCAGACCGCGCCAGATTTTAACCTTGCTGACAAAACCAGAGCTGATGTGTCATTAGCTAACTTTGTCGGCAAACGCAAAGTGTTAAACATTTTTCCAAGCATTGACACGCCCACCTGCGCCACCTCTGTACGCACTTTTAATCAACAAGCGGCAAGCCTGAACAACACGGTCGTGTTATGCATTTCTGCTGATTTACCTTTTGCACAAAATCGTTTTTGTGTGGCAGAGGGCATAGAAAATGTGGCGACACTTTCCAGTTTTCGTAACACAGCCACTTTCGCCAATAGTTATGGTGTCGCGATTAACTCAAGCAGCTTAGCCGGGCTGACCAGTCGTGCCGTGATTGTGCTGGATGAGAATAACAAAGTATTACACAGTGAATTGGTGGCTGAAATTACTAGCGAACCTAACTACGATGCGGCTTTGGCTGCCTTGTAATGACTGTAGGAGCGGCTCCCTCACCGCGAAACAATGGTGACAATCGCGGCGAGGCGCTGCTCCTACAGGCACCTGTCACCATAACAACCGCTGCAAATAGAAATAGGAAAAACATGTCACAAACCAGGTTCATTCCAGCTTGCACGCTCATCGGGCTCTTGGCTCTGGCCGGTTGTGCCACCCCACAATCTCGAGTGCCAACAGTTGATCAAAATAGCACCCTTAACGAAGCACAAAAGCAACGTGAAATGGTGGTAGAAGATTTCGTTAGCACCAATAAAAGACTTCAGACTGTTGCTTCAAAAATCATTGTAAACGGTGCCGAATTATGCGGCGATAAAGTTGCGCCATACTTTGGCATACATACGTGGAATGAAGACAACTTTCAGCAGGAATGGAAAAGAGCTGTTCAAGCCAAATATGGATTAACCGGGCAAATTCACATCGCAAATGTAGCCAGTGGCTCAGTGGGAGATGTCGCCGGACTTAAAGCAGGGGATGTTATCCAATCCATCAATGGCTGGCTTGCCCCATACGGCAAAGACGGTCCTGATAAGTTTAGTGAAAAATTAAAAGAGCTGGGTAAATCAGGCAAGCCCGTTGAATTTATCATCAGACGCAGTGGGGAAGAAAAGAAAATTGCGGTATCTCCCACGCAAGCCTGTGATTTCAAAGTCAGCCTGTCAGCAGATGATGGCAAAAACGCTTATGCAGACGGTAAGAATATCGTGATCCACAAGGGCATGATGGATTTCTTTAGAACCGATGAAGAAATTGCTTTGGTGGTGAGTCATGAACTTGCCCATAACTCCATGAAACACATTGATGCCCAGAAGAAAAATGCCATTATCGGCGGGGTGTTCGGGTTGCTTCTTGATGTAGCTGCCGCCGCAGGCGGAGTCAATACCAATGGTAACTTCACACGCATGGCATCCAATGCTGGGGCAGGTGCATTTTCCGTAGCATTTGAGCAAGAAGCGGATTACGTTGGCTTGTATTTCATGGCGATTGCCGGTTACAAAATTGATGATGCCCCAAATTTCTGGCGCAGAATGGCGACTAGCCATTCTCAGTCCATCTCAATGAAAACTTCTCATCCAACCGCGCCGGAGCGCTTTGTTGCTTTGGAAACGGCTGTGAAAGAAATCAAAGATAAAATCAAGAACAAACAAGCACTCAAACCTGAGATGAAAACCTCATCTAAAGCCAAATAGATTTTCTAATCTACTGATGACAGCCTGCTGTTAATGGCGTCGATAAAGGGGCCTAATTTAGGCGGGCTTGGTTCAATATCTACGCTGACCCCAAACTTGCTCAATGCCATTGAGCATACCGGGCCGATGGATGCGACTAGACTTCTGTTTAAACCAGCTTGCACGGTCTCCTTGCGGCCAAGTGACTGCGCAACCGCAAACAGATTATGTACTTGGGATGCACTGGTAAAACACACCACATCAATCGCATCTGCATCCAGCGCGTCCATCAAGCCCAGCATAGGCTTTGTATTTTCCGGCAGACTCCAGCGATAAGTGGCAATTTCCGTCACTTGCGCGCCCTGCGCTTCAAGTGCGCGTTGTAGCTCCCAATTAGTGTCGCCGTAACGTTGCACCACCACGTGCTTACCGGCAAGCGGAGTGGCGTTAAGCGTAGCCAACACTTCCGCTGTGGTGTAAGGCTCACTTGCAGGCAAATCAATACGCACTCCGCGTGCGCGCAACGCCGCCGTGGGCTTGGTGCCGCGCACTGCAACCACAGAGGCGGCAAGGGTTTGCAACAGTTGCGCTGTAATACCCAGAGCATCGGTCGTGGCAAACAAGGCTTTGACGCCGACACCAGTCTGAAAAATAAAAACATCGGGCAAGTTTGACTGCCAGTCTTTAAGCAATTGTGCGATCAGTACCGGATCAATATCGGGAATCTCCGCCAGCGCCGGGGCAGAAAAAGGCGTGCCGCCATATTTTCTGACCAAATCAGCCAACTGTTCCCCTGCCCGATTCTCCAGAATCGCTATCGTTTTATTTTTCATTGTGCTTCAATTCCTGAAATCACGCTCAGCCTCTTGGCGGGCCACCGCGTAGATCATGCCCATCCGCGCTGTAAATTTCAACCTCTACAAAGTCACCCGGGGTTAAGCCTTCTGCATCTTCCAGAGTCACCACACCATCAATTTCCGGCGCATCGGCCTTGGTGCGGCCTATCGCTTCAATGTTGCCTTCAACGTCAGTGACAATTTCATCTACCAGCACAGTTTGAATGCTGCCGATTTTGGCATGAAGTTTGGCGGCACTGATGCGCTCTTGCACTTCCATAAACCGACTCAGGCGCTCTTGTTTGATTGCTTCCGGCACTTGGTCAGGCAAGGCATTGGCTGCTGCGCCATCAACGGCTGAATAAGCAAAACAGCCGACACGGTCTAACTGCGCCTGTTCTAAAAAGTCGAGCAGCATTTGGAAGTCTTGTTCGGTTTCACCCGGAAAGCCTGCGATAAATGTGCTACGCACCGTGATGTCCGGACAGATTTCGCGCCAGGCTTTAATGCGCGCCAGGTTGTTTTCACTGCTCGCGGGGCGCTTCATCGCCTTGAGTATGCGCGGGCTTGCATGCTGAAACGGCACATCCAGATAAGGCAGAATCAAGCCATCCGCCATCAACGGGATCACTTCATCCACGTGTGGATAGGGATACACATAGTGTAACCTGATCCAAACGCCTAATTCACTCAAAGCTTTTGTCAGCTCAGTCATACGTGTTTTAACCGGGCGACCATTCCAAAAACCCGGGCGGTATTTCACGTCCACGCCGTAGGCAGATGTGTCTTGCGAAATCACTAAAATTTCACTCACGCCTGCATTCACCAGATTTTCAGCTTCATTGAGCACTTCGCCAATCGGGCGACTGACCAAGTCACCGCGCAGACTTGGAATAATGCAGAAACTACAGCGGTGATTACAGCCTTCCGAGATTTTAAGGTAGGCATAGTGTTTAGGCGTCAGGCGTACGCCCTGTGCTGGCACTAAATCGACAAAAGGCTCGTGTGGTTTAGGTAAGTTTGCATGTACGGCTGTCATCACTTCTTCAAGCGCGTGTGGGCCAGTGACCGCCAACACGCTGGGGTGAGCTGACTCAACCACCCCTTTTTTCGCCCCCAAACAGCCGGTAACAATCACCTTACCGTTTTTATGGATGGCCTCGCCAATGGCGTCTAATGACTCCTCAACCGCGCTATCAATAAAGCCACAGGTATTCACAACCACCAAATCCGCTTCAGCATAACTGCCGGAAATCTCATAGCCTTCTGCGCGCAATTGGGTGAGAATACGCTCTGCGTCTGAGCCTGCTTTAGGGCAGCCCAAAGAGACAAAACCGACCTTGGGTGTGGAATTTTTAGTGATGATCTTAGTTGTAATATTGGTTGTAATGTTGGTTGTCATAAAAACCTGTAAAGCTTAAGAAATAAATGATGGAGACTTTTATAAATGTGTAGCTTGGGATGCAGTATCAGGCGCACGGAACACAGAAAAGCAAAGCAACTATTCAATAAAACTACGCACGATCCAGATTGAACTCACACCCAAACCGATCAGTAATACCTGACTCAGTGTGGCTTTTAATTCAGTCCGCTTGTGCAGGCCTGGGATTAAATCTGCCACCGCTACATAGAGCATACTGGCTGCGGCCAGCCCTAAAATGTACGGAATCCAGCCCATCACATATTGCAGTGCAAAGTAAGCAATCAAGCCGCCTACCAAGGTGGCCAAACTTGAAACCAGGTTAAAAATTAACGCTTGTTTTTTCGTATAGCCTGAATGCAACAGAATCAAAAAATCACCGACTTCTTGCGGAATTTCATGAGAAATAATCGCCAATGCCGTGACCATGCCTAACTTCACGTCCACCAGAAACGCAGCGGCAATCAAGATGCCATCAACAAAGTTGTGAAAGGTATCGCCTATCATAATCATCATGCCGCTACGGTTGCTATCATGATGACTATGTACGTGAGCATGGCTATGCGTAATCGAAGGCGCGTGCGTGCTTACCGCCTTGTACTTAACGCCGCCTTGAGCGCTTTGTTCAGAATGGGTCTGTGGGCAGTTTTCTTCGGTATGAATCGCATGGACTTCGCAATGGTCGCCATGACAATGGCGCCAGATCACCAGTTTTTCCAATACAAAAAACAACAGCAAGCCTAGCAGTAAAGTTGCGGAAATACTTTCAACACTCGCTGCCAATGTAAATGCATGTGGCAAAATCTCTAAAAATACCGCCCCCAGCATCGCCCCAATGGCATAGCTGACCAACATGGGAATCCACGCCGTACGCAGGCTCAGCGCAAACAGGCCGGCAAGACTCACGCTCAGCACGCCACCCAATAAACTGGACCATACAATCCATGCCAGCGTACTGAATGACGCAGTATCTGAGGTAAAACTTAGCATAAGAATGTTGAAACTTGCATTAAAATCATCTAAATAATGTAAAGAGTACGCATTATAAACGAGCCCGGACTTTGGCGCGATTTATACCTATTGACCAGCATTTGTTAGCCAAATCATGCTCGCCATACGCCCTGTCACGTTATCACGCCGGAATGAGAAAAAACGGGCTTCATCACTATAAGTACAAAAATCTTCATTATGCTCACTCGCGCCGTAAATCTGCGTGACACCCAGCTTATTCAAGCGTTGCCTGGCGATTAAATACATATTGCACAACCACTTATCGGCAAGCGGCTTAAACGCCAATGTTGCCTGGCTGTCTTTTTCCATAAACTGTGCGCGCACATCAGCGCCCACCTCAAAAGCATTCGGCCCGATGGCAGGCCCTAGCCAAACTAGAATTTCAGTCGGCGGCACCTGCATTTTACCTACGGCTGCTTCAATTACTCCGTCGCACAGCCCGCGCCAGCCAGCATGAACCGCAGCCACCACCGTGCCACTTTTATCACACAGCAATACCGGCAAACAGTCTGCCGTCATCGTCACACAGACTACATTGGGTTTTGTGGTCAATGCGGCATCTGCATTTTGCAAACAGTTGCTGGTGGCGGCATCAATTACATCCACCCCATGTACCTGATTAACCCATACCGGCTCACTCGGCAAATATGGGCTTAGCAATTGACGATTCTTAGCGACTGCAATCGGGTCGTCATTGACGTGTGCGCCCAGATTCAAGCTCGCGTAAGGTGCCTGACTCATACCACCCGCCCGCGTAGTTTGCAACGCCTTTACGTTCGACGGCGCTGGCCAGTCAGGGTGTATAAATTCAAGCACTTTAGCCTTCATCCGGATCGGCATCATCATCATCATCGAATGCCTCATCGTCTTCGTCATACTCATCATCTTCGTCAGCAAGATAGGGTTCCATGCTTAGCTCGAAATCCTCCTCATCATCATGCACGTCTTCATGGCGCATGGCTTCCAGCAGGACTTTCATGTCATCCGCCAGCTCGATTTGCCACTCCATGAATTCATTAGTTGCCGGATGCACCAATCCCAGCTTGATTGCATGCAAAGCCTGACGGTTAAATTTGCTCACAGCATCACGCAAGGTTTGCGTCATGACGCGAATCGGCACAATACCGCGAAAGCCATACACTGGGTCACCCACCAACGGGGCTTTTAAGTGCTGCATGTGTACACGAATTTGATGGGTACGGCCTGTTTCCAAATTACAGCGCAAATAGGTTTGCACTGAAAAGCGCTCCAATATCTCATAGCGTGTCACTGCCGGTTTACCCATACGATTGATTGCCATTTTGGTGCGGGAGCGCGGGTCGCGCCCTATCGGCTGATCGACCACGCCATTACGCCACAATTGCCCCCAAACAATGGCACGATACTCACGTTTTACCGTACGCGCTTGCAGTTGGCGCACCAGATTAGTTTGCGCACTCAAGGTTTTGGCGACCACTAACAGACCACTGGTTTCTTTATCCAAACGATGCACGATACCTGCGCGCGGCACATCATGCAGTTGCGGCGAATGAAATAACAGCGCATTCAGCAAGGTGCCTTCCCAGTTACCTGCTGCCGGGTGTACCACCATGCCGGCAGGTTTGTTTACCACTAAAATATGCTCATCCTCATAAACAATGTTGAGCGGTATGTCCTGTGCGGTAAATGCATCCACTTCCGGCTTGGCCTGAACCGCCACCAGCACGCGCTCACCCCCCCACACTTTGGTTTTGGCAGTACTGGGTTTACTATCCACCGTGACCAGGCCGGATTTAATCCAAGCCTGTAACCGTGAGCGCGAATGCTCAGGCAGCAGGCGCTGCAAAGCGACATCCAGACGCTGACCACCTAAATCATGTGAAATAGTAAGTGCAATGGAATTACCAGGAGATTGTTGAGTAGTGTCTATCATCGGTTATAATTGGTGCAAAGGAAGCGCTGATTAAATGAGCGAGCGGGATAAAGTGCCAGGCGCACGGAACGCAGAAACCGAGATAGTACGCCTTGTACAGCGAGGTTGCGAGTACCGCGCAACGCAGCAATTTGCCCGTGTAGCCATTTAATCAGTGCTTCCAAAATTCTTAAAGGTGATTTTGGCATGAAGTATATCTTAATTTTGGCGTTTTCCCTGCTACTCAATGGTTGCGCGATTTTTGGTGACCCAACTGAGCTTGATGACACCAAGGGCTGGACAGCCGAGCGCATCTATCAAGAAGGTGCCGCAAAAATGGTGGATAAAGACTATGACAAAGCCATTGTCTATTTTCAAAAACTGGAATCTCGCTATCCACATGGTCGCTTTGCGACACAGGCACAACTTGAAACCGCCTACGCACACCACAAAAAACAAGACCCCATTTTAGCCATCGCTGCCGCCGACCGTTTTATCAAACTGCACCCTAACCACCCCAATGTAGATTACGCTTATTACTTAAAAGGCCTCGCTGTATTTAACGAACGTGGAATTATTGAAAAACTTTCCGTACAGCAAATTAGCGACCGCGACCCGCGCGCTTTACGCGACTCATTCGCCACGTTCAAGGAATTAGCCTCCAAGTATCCCAATAGTCGCTATGCTAAAGACGCAACGCAACGCATGGTTTACCTGGCAAACAGCCTAGCAGAGCATGAGTTACACGTAGCGCGCTATTATATGAAGCGTCAGGCCTACGTTGCCGCGATTAACCGTACAAAATACGTGCTGGAATACTACCCGCAATCACCCAGTGTTGAAGAAGCCCTAGTCATCATGATTAGCGCGTATGACCTCATGAGCATGGACGACCTGAAAAACGATACCCTGCGTATTCTTAAAACCAACTACCCCGACAGCCCCATGCTCGGCAAAAGCGCCCCTAGCGACGAACGTGTATGGTGGAAATTCTGGGAGAGCCTGTACTAACTTAAAAAAACCAATTAACCATAAAAAACAATTAGCCCCAGAGAGCACCGAGTAAAAGCCATGAATTTTCGAATAATCGCCAATCACCCATTGGGTGAAGGAAGCATTATTCTCAATGCCAGGGTTTCTCTGTGAACTCGGTATTCTCTGTAGCTTGAACTGCGGTTTTTAGGACAAACAATTTCGTCAGAGATTATTGAGGCGCACCTGCCCACAACCGTTATAATCTCTCGCTTTCACCCACTCCAACCACCGTTATGTCACAGACTACCCTGCCAATCCCCAATTTAGGTCAAGCCACACGCTGTGCAATAGACGCCATGGGTGCAGACAGCTTGGCGCTGGCAAATCTTGCCCGCACGCTAAAAGAAAAAAATCGCCAGCAGCCATTGGTCGTTATCACCGCCAATGCTTTTGACGCACAACGCCTGCTGGAAGAACTCCCCTACTTCGCACCGGCTTTAAGCATCCATTTATTGCCAGACTGGGAAACACTCCCTTACGACCAATTTTCACCGCATCCTGACTTGATTTCAGAGCGGCTCACTACGCTATACCACATTGCACAAAACGCCTGCGATGTGATTATTGTGCCGCTCGCCACTGCGCTCATCCGCTTAAGTCCCAAAGCCTATTTGAGCGCCAATACTTTTATGCTCGAAAAGGGGCAAAAGCTGGATCTCGAAGCGCTACGCCGCCAGTGCGCCGAGGCGGGTTATCATCATGTAACGCAGGTGATTTCGCACGGTGAATTCAGCGTGCGTGGCGGTTTGGTTGATTTGTTTCCCATGGGTTCGGCACTGCCCTATCGCCTAGATTTGTTCGATGATGAAATTGAAACCATCCGCACTTTTGATGTGGATACGCAGCGCAGCCTGTACCCGGTACCGGAAATCAGGTTATTGCCGGCGCGTGAGTTTCCGTTAGATGAAAGCGGCATTGCGTTATTTCGCAGCCAGTTCCGTGAAACATTTGAAGGTGACCCGCAGCGGGCAAAAATCTATAAAGATGTCAGCAAAGGCATCGCCTCCGGCGGCATTGAATGGTATTTGCCCCTGTTTTTTGAACAAACAGCCACCTTGCTCGATTACCTGCCTGCCGATAGCCTGCTTTGCCTGCACGGCGACTTGGACCACAGCGCCCAACAGTTTTGGCGCGAGGCGCAGTTGCGCTACCGCACACTGGCACATGACGCTGAGCGACCATTGCTAACCCCCGAAACGCTACTGATTAAAACCGAAGATTTTTTTGCGGCCACCCATGCGTTTGCACGCATTGCACTCAACCTCAACAAAACCGGCAACGGCTTACCTGCGCTGGATATTGAACGACGCGCCGAACACCCCCTGCACAAACTGACAGACTTTATCAGTCAATTTCAAGGCCGCGTTTTCATCGCAGCAGAAAGTCTGGGCCGCCGTGAAACCATGGCGCAATTATTTGCCGAACATGGCTTAACTGCAGGCATTTGCGAAACTTGGACGAGTTTTAAGCAATCGACTGAAAAAGTCATGCTAGGGGTGGCACCCCTGCACGCCGGGATTTTCCTACCCGCAAGTGGCATATCCGTTCAAATAGCTGTTAGAACAACTCCGTTGAACACCCTAACCCCCAGCCCCCAACCCCTAGCCCCTAATATAGCCATCATTACCGAAGCTGAACTTTACGCCGCTACCGTACGCCAGCAACGCCGTCGCGAAAAAGAAAAAGCGCGCAGCACAGAAGGTATGCTTAAAGATTTATCCGAGTTGCGCATCAACGATCCGGTGGTCCATGAGCAACACGGGGTTGGTCGCTACAAAGGCTTAATCAATTTGGACTTCGGCGAAGGTGAAACCGAGTTTTTACTGCTGGAATACTTTGGCGATGACAAATTGTATGTTCCGGTATCGCAACTATTTCTGATTTCTCGTTATTCAGGCGGGCCGCCGGAAAGTGCGCCTCTGCACCGTCTGGGTAGTGGCAGTTGGGAAAAAGCCAAGAAAAAAGCGCTTAAACAAATTCGTGACACCGCAGCGGAATTATTAAATTTGTATGCGCAACGCGCCGCACGCCGTGGTCATGCGTTTACACTCAGTTTGCAAGACTACGAGGCCTTCTGCGAAGGCTTTCCGTTTGAAGAAACGCCAGACCAGCTGGAAGCCATTGAAAACGTCATCAAAGACATGCAGTCCGGTCGCCCGATGGATAGACTGGTGTGCGGTGACGTGGGTTTTGGTAAAACAGAAGTTGCCCTGCGCGCGGCATTTGTAGCGGTAATGGGCGGTCGTCAGGTGGCGGTGCTAGTACCCACCACCTTGCTGGCAGAACAGCACTACAATAACTTTAGTGACCGTTTTGCTGAATGGCCGATTAAAGTCGCCGAGATATCACGCTTCAGAACCGCAAAAGAGCAAGCAGAAGCGTTGCGCGGCTTGGAGGCGGGCGAGATTGACATCATCATCGGCACCCACCGGCTGATTCAAAAAGATGTTAAATTCAAGAACTTGGGGCTGGTGATTTTGGATGAAGAACATCGCTTTGGCGTGCGTCAAAAAGAGCAGCTCAAAGCGCTACGCGCCGAAGTCGATGTGCTCACGCTCACCGCCACGCCAATCCCGCGCACTTTGAGCATGGCGATGGAAGGCTTGCGTGAATTTAGCGTCATCGCCACCCCACCGCAAAAACGCCTGAGCATCAAAACATTCCATACCGATTACTCTGAAGGCATTATCCGCGAGGCCGCCACGCGTGAGTTCAAACGCGGCGGGCAAGTGTATTTTCTGCATAACGAAGTGGATACCATTCACTCCATGCGTGAAAAGCTCGAGCGCATTCTGCCGGATGCCCGCATTGCAGTTGCCCATGGACAATTGCGCGAACGCGAGCTGGAACACGTCATGCGTGATTTTTACCATCAGCGTTACAACCTGCTACTCTGCACCACGATTATTGAAACCGGCATTGATGTCCCCACCGCCAACACCATCATCATGAACAAAGCGGATATGTTCGGCTTGGCGCAATTGCATCAATTACGCGGCCGAGTGGGTCGCAGTCACCACCAGGCCTACGCCTACTTGCTGACCGACCCGGATCGTAAAATTACCGTACAAGCACAAAAACGCCTGGATGCGATTCAACTGATGGAAGATCTGGGTGCCGGCTTTCACCTTGCCATGCACGACCTGGAAATTCGCGGCGCCGGTGAGTTGCTTGGTGATTCACAAAGCGGTGAAATGCAGGAAATCGGCTTCCACTTATACGCGGACATGTTGAACCATGCCGTTAAACAACTGAAAGCCGGCAAAGAGCCAGACTTGAATGCGCCACTCGGCGTGACGACAGAAATCAACCTGCACACCCCTGCCCTGCTCACCAACGACTATTGCCCCGATGTGCATGAACGCCTGGTGATTTATAAACGCCTCGCCAACTGTAACGATGATGATGCGCTGGATAACTTACAAGAAGAGCTGATTGACCGCTTTGGCCTATTGCCGGAACAAGGCGAAGCCCTGATCGCATGCCATCGCCTGCGTATTGCTGCCAAGCCTTTGGGCATTATTAAAGTCGATGCCTCTGATACTGCGATTCAGTTGCAATTTAACCCCAAGGCAGATATAGACCCACTCAAACTGATTAACCTGCTGCAACGTGATAGCCGCTGCCGCATGAATGGGCCGGATAAGTTGAGGGTAACGATAGGGCTAAAAGCCATCGACCTGCGTGCGGATTTTGTAAAATCCCTACTCAAAGAGTTTGTTTAATCGGCGCAGCTCAAGCCACAGCTCAAGCCACAGCTCAAGCCACAGAGAACACAGAGAACACAGAGAACATCGAGCATGAGAACAATGCTTTCTTCACCCAATGGATGATTGGCGATTGTTCGCAAATGTATTGTTTTTCCTCTGTGATCTCTGTGTTCTCTGTGGCTAACTGCTTTTTATAGGATTATTCATGCGCGAAGGGCACCCCTCCTACAAAACGCTAGATTACAATTTTTCAGGTTAATTCGCGCAATTCATTGCACTCCAATTCTACTAGCTTGCCTACGCTCAAGAAGTACACGGCAATTTTTACAGCTAAGTTTTCAGCATTAAATCCTTCACCATTAAACAAGGCGGCGTAAGTTTCCAATTGCTCACGATAATTTTCTGCCGTGTTTTTGAGTGTGTTTTCTGGTAAATCAACAGGTAAAGCCAGCGTTTTATAATCAACAATCCAGCGGATATTGTTTGCTACAAAGGTGCGATCAACGACAAAACTTTTGACCTCGCCGTTTTGTAAGCTGGTGATCGCCAGCTCGGTATTGGCCTGATCTTTTGCTTGCAGTAGCCACTGCCCGTCCTGACTATTGAGTGTGGTAGAGAGTAACTTTTGCACCTGTTTAGCCGTGTCTAGCGCGACTTTCTCGCTATGCCCTTGCTGGCGCAACCAATGCTGCATGGCGGGGTTAAGTAGCGCGATACGCGCTGGCGACCAGGTTTCCACGCCCTGTTGCGCCATGATTTCCAGGTAGCGGTGCGCCAAAGTGCCCATATCAGCCTCTATGCTATGACTGCACCCCGGTTTTGTATTCTGTTTATTTGGCATCGTGGTGGTGACTTGCGCTGATTGCAAAATCGCTGGCACTGACGGCTGCTTGAGCCGCACTAGGCACGGCGTAAAGCTGGCAAACTCTTCTTGAGTTTCCACGTTATTCTCAGGTTGCGGTGCTGCTACAAAATCCGGTGCAACCGTGGACCAGAGTAAATCCAGATAAGTATTTTTGGTCGGGTTAATTTCACCTTTGGCATTCTGATTGGCAATACCCAGCAAATGTAACTTTCGTTCTACACGCGTTGCCGCCACATAGAGTACGCGCGCAGATTCATTCGCGTCGCGGGCGCTTTCACGTGATTCCAGATAGTCATAAGGACTGACTTGATCTTTATCACGCGCACCTTTGGGGATATAGGGCGCCGCGAGCAGTTCATGCTGATGCGCTATCGTCACGTCTTCCCACAACACCAGCGGCTTGTCCGCATTATTACCCCCAGTGCTTGCCCCCAAACCCGGCAGGATGACGGTATCAAACTCTAATCCTTTGGATTTATGTATCGTCATCATTTGCAAATGCTCGCCAACGCTATCAGGCGCGGCAAATAATTTGGTGATTTCACTTTCCATGCGCTCCGGTGAAAACTGATTGCTGCGGTCTAAATTATCCAGGCACGTAAAAAATGCCTGCACATCAACCACATCAGTCGGCTCCCACAGGCAGGCCGTGCCATTGAGCATCAGCCAAACACCCCGTATCCAGCGGCTTACAGGCATGCGCCCCTGGCTGGCATAGGCTTCGGCTAAAATTTCACGTACATGTAAAAGGCGTGTTTTTTCTTGCAGAGCCTCTACAATTTTCGGCTGCTGCATCAACGACCAAATCGTGCTACGGTGATCACTTCCGGCTAATGTATGCAAGTCTTGCAACTTGAGCCCGCACCAGGGCGCACGCAGTATCGCCAGCCAATGCACGCGGTCAGCGCGATGATGCAAGGCATGCGTGAGCGCCAGTAAATCCTGCACAATCTGACGGCCTTGCAGGGCTTCAATTTCTACCGCCTGAAAAGCAATCTCCTTATGCTCTCGGCGTAATTTGCTCACTAAATGCGCCAAGTGCTTTTTGGAACGCACCAAAACGGCTATTTTTTTATTGGGGTTTTCAGTCTGCTCTTTCTGAATAATCTGTATCATCGCTGCCGCTTCACGTTGCGAAGCCGCTTCTGCTGTTTCGTCTGCCTGCTTGATGATAGGATGCACGACCACCCCCGCCTGTGGCGAATCCGGCTTGGTCGCAATAAACGGACGGTAATGTATCGCGCCCTGTATGACTTCATCATGCGCAGGAAAGATCGGCGCAAACGTCTGGTTAATCCAATCCACAATCGCCGGGCATGAACGGTTGTTACGATAAAGCTGCAATTTCTCTAAATGAATATCACCAATGCCGTGTTCTTCCGCATCAATAAACAGCCCGACATTGGCTTTACGAAAGCGGTAGATAGACTGCATGGGGTCACCTACGGCAAACAGGGTGCGCTCGTCATCCGCTTGCCAACCGAGCGTGAGTTGCTCAAGCAGCGCAATCTGGCTCGGGCTGGTATCCTGAAATTCATCTACCAGCAAATGCCGGATTTGGTAATCCAGTTTAAGTGCCAACTCCGTCGGTTCGCCGAAATTATCGGCAAGCGCGCGCGTTGCACGTTGTGCAATTTCCACAAAATCAACTTCACCCGCACGTTGAAACACCAGCCACAATTCGGCCACGGCTAAATTGAGCAGTTTAGAAAGTGTGGTGATGATTTGCCAGCTTGCGTTTTCATTGCTTAAATTTGGCAAGGCACGTACACGATGCAAAGCAGATACATCGTCAATGGCGGCAATGACGTCAGCCAAAGCCCGCTTTTGCGCACGCCCTGCGTCCGTTGCCGGAAAGCCAAATTTAACATTCAAACCGCCCTCTTTACGCGGCTCGCCTTTATCTGTCAGCATGAGGTCAGCCACCGCACACCACGTTGGCAGCGCCTCTTGCTTTTGTTCAATCGGCGCATCCCAATCAAGCAATAACGCCACCGAGTGATCACTAGGCAGATTAGACGCGGCAAAGCGCGCAATCGGCATCAATAGCTGCTGCAATGCCAATGGCAACGCATAAACGGCGGCGGTAAGCTCCTGCTCCACCAGATAACGCAAAGTATGTTGCAGTTTTTCGGCATCCACCTCATGTTGTGCATGATGCAGCCACTGATCGCGCTTCTCCAGCATTTTAACCAGCAGGTTTTTAAGCTGGTTGGCATCATTATCCACGTAGCGCAACGCGGCTTTCACCACCTCGCTATGTTCTTTGTTCTCTAGCAAAGCCAGCGCCTGCTCAGCCGCTTGCGCATACAACGCACTGGCATCTTCAGTCACCCCTGGTTGCGCACCAAAGCGGCTCATCAACGGCATTTGTCTTGCCAAATGTGCGCACAGGCTATCGATGGTAAAAATCCGTAACCGAGATGGATGTTCAAGCAACTGCCAATCTTTCGACTGTGCATGCTGCAACGCTTGCCGGCTCAAATCATAAGTATCTTGTTTATGTGGAGCTTCTGGCTTGTCTTGATTGGCGGCTTTCAACAAGCCATCCAAAATACGCAAACGCATCTCGGCCGCCGCTTTATTGGTGAAAGTGATGGCGATGATTTCTTCAGGCGCATTCACGGTTTGCAGCAGCCTCAAATAGCGCTGTGTGAGTAGCTCGGTCTTGCCGGCACCGGCTGGGGCTTCAACAATAAACGAAGTTAAATCAAGGGCGCGTGAGCGGTTTTGCGCGTCGGCTTCCAGGTTAAAGGATTGGTGTAAAGTCATGGACTCACCCCTTGAAAGCGCTCAAATTGCAATTTACGTTCCGGCAGGCGCAATAACGGTGTGACATCGCAATATATAAGTTCAGTTTCGTCACTAAAGCGCACGGCTGATTCGCCCTGTTTCAGCTCCAGCGCAATCGCCTCAATACTGGTTTGCCAATGGGCAAGCAGATGTTGCCAATCGCTAAAGTTTTGCGTAAATGCTGGTTTGCGTTTTTCTGATTCCACCTCAAAATCAACCTCATCCACCCCTGAAAAAGCATGGTCAGCGATTTTCACCATGCCGAAATGTACCCCCACAACGTGCGCGGAATCTTTCGCATAGAAAACAGCATAAATTGGCAATTGAGGTTCCGTGATGCGGTCTTCACCCCAGCTTTTTGTTTTTGGTATCTGTCCGGTTTTATAGTCGATCAATTCCAGGCCGCCAGTTGCAAGTTGATGGATTCGGTCAATTTTAAAGGTGACTTCAATGCCACAAATTTGCACTTTCTTTTCCTTCTCACATGCCACAATATTGAAAGCTACCCCGCGTGCTTTTTCAAACTGCAACCAATCCCCAGTCAGCTTAAAAAGCCGCTCATGCTCTAGTGCCAACATGGCAGTTGAAGCCACATCGCTCTTAGCCGCAAAAGCTTGTAGCGTGCTAGTTACGGCCCGAGTCAGCACGCTGGAAAAATCATCCGCACTCATGTCGCACAAATCGGCAAAGTGACGTTGTCGCCAGAATTTCTCCAGCACGCCATGTACCAGTGAGCCACGCACCATGTTATCCAAACCACTGCTGGGCGTTTTAAGCGCCTTGGCGCCTAGCCGATATTGATAAAACGCCCACGCCGGGCAAATGGCCTGCGCTTTCAATAAGCCGGTGCCGCCCGAAACATGCTCGCCTGCTGTTACCGCAGGGGCGATGTGGTCGTCAACATGTTCTAAATAATTTGCCCCCAAATCAAGCGTACGACTTAATTGTTCTGCCAGCGTTGCTGCCAGTGGCATTTCAGCATCAATCATAGCCGTAGTCTGCATGAGCGGTGAAGGGCGTAACTGGCTTTGCCCTTCCGTTTTACTGCTTGAAAAAATAATCTGCCGCGCTGAATATAAAAGCCGTTGCTGAATCGTCGCGGCAAAAGCCGCTTGCACGCTGTTATCCGCATTCGGCACGCCGGCGGCGCGTTGAATAAACGCCGGCAACAGTGGATTAGGTCGCGCCGGTGGCGGCCAGATATGGTCGTTCATCTGCATACACCACATCGCATCTACGGGTGAGCTTAGTCCCTCCATCATGCCTAAAATCTGAATATTGGGCGCATGCTCGGTTTCTGCCTGAAACATCTGATTGCTGCAAATTTGCTGCATGAAATGCACGGCTTCACTGGTGGACAGGTTTTTTTCCAAAATATCCAGTTGGGTCAGCTGTTGCAACGCTTTTTGCCAGGCAGTCATGGCTTGATACTCAAGGCTGGTGATACTGCGCTCACCTGGCCAATTCAGCGCATCCAGGATTGACTCCAAAGCCTGAGCCCATTGCGTAGCCTCTGCCTTTTTTGTGGGTACGACTAACATTGCGGCACGAATGTGCGCCAATAGTTTCTCAAGATTCAATCCGGCTTCATGCTGTTTTTGTGCAAACTCGACAAAGCGCTGCAAGGTAAACTGCATGGGGAGTTTTTCACGCACTTTTGTATCAAGCAAAGCCCGGGCATCAGCCTCTTGTCCACTGGCTGACCAAAATGGTGAAAGCAACATGCTGGAAACGTCAGTTTGCTGCAACTGATAGGTGGTTAACAAGCGTAACAAATTCAAAGCCGCTTGAATAATCGGCTGCTGGGCCAGTGGCGTGCCCAGCGAAAAATTATAATTCCGCGTGGTTTCCACCAAGCCTGGACGCACACTCGCGGGGTAAAAAACGTCGTCGAGCAAGTCTGCCAGTTGATTTCTCACCTCATTTAATTGCGGAGCCACAATCGCCAGTTTTGCCTTCGGGTTCTCAGTTAAGCATTGTTTTGCCCACGCCACTGCGGCGCGACATTCAGCGGCTTGATTTTCCAGTTTCACCTGCTGTGTTTGAGCGATATTAGTTGCTGTCGTTACATAATCGGCAAGCTGCACGCCACGATTCATTAAAATTTCACGTAAGCGTTTTTCCTGCGGTGCGGTTTGGTCAAAACCCGCAAATTCAATGCGTAACGGCAGTTGGGTTGCCCCTTTGGCTAATTGCCCTAATTGCCAATCCATATAACGCACAGCCTCAAGCACATTCAGCTGACTACAACGCTGTTGAAAAGCACGTTGCCAGTGCATGAACTGGCGCGACTCTTCCGCCTGATGTTCACGTGGCACATGTAAATTCCACGCAATCAAATAGCCGTTCGCCTCCATCGCGGCAGCGGCCAAACCGGAAACATCAAACAGCTCGCCGAAAGCATTTTTCTTGAGCGATTGCGTTATCACCTCCTCCCACAACAACTGCTCATTGAAACTGCTTAACGCATATGGTGGGGCTTGCTCGTCAATCACTCCGGTGAGCAAGCCTTCTTCAATCACGTCTGCTAACCATTGTGATAAAGTCAGCACCGCCGGGCTATGCCATTGGCTGTTTCCTGCTTGAATTTGTTGAAGGGCAATGTCATTTTGAATGCTGCGCGCAAGTCGGGCGGATGGGCAAAGAATGAGCGCGTTGGAAGTCATGACACAATTCTATAGCCTAATTGGCAACAGACAAATAGAATAGCCAAATAAAATAAACGGATTATCAAACGATAAGCAGGACAATCATCAACAATGGCTGCAAGCGACGAGAAAAACTACATCACGCCTGAGGGCTTTGCTGCGCTCAAGGTAGAATTTGACCAGCTCTACAAAATAGAACGCCCGGAGGTGGTGCGCACCGTTGCATGGGCAGCAGGCAATGGCGATAGAAGCGAAAATGGTGACTACATTTACGGTAAACGTCGTTTACGCCAAATTGATAGCCGTTGCCGCCATTTGATGCGGCGCATGGATTTAGCTGAAATCGTAGATGCCGGCCGCCAGCAACATCTGGAAAAAGTGTATTTTGGCGCGTGGGTCGCCTTGTTTAATCTGGAAGATGAAACCGAGCACACCTATCGAATTGTAGGCAAAGATGAACTTGAGCCCGGCAAAGGCTACATCAGTTGGGTCTCTCCACTGGCAAAAGCGATGCTGGGTAAAACCGTCGGCGATACCGTTCGCGCCACCACCCCCAAAGGTGAAGAAACTTTTGAAGTCATTGATGTGCGTTATCAAGCACCAATCACTGCAAAATGAAACGCTGGGATATTTTCTGCAAAATTGTCGATAATTTCGGCGACATCGGTGTTTGCTGGAGATTGGCAAGACAACTTCAGGCCGAACATGGGTTACAGGTGCGGTTATGGATTGACGATTTATCTGCCGCCAAGCAACTTATCCCCGATCTGGATTTAACGCAGAAAACGCAAATCATTCAAAACATCACCATTGCCTCATGGCAGGCTAACACCGTATTTGATGAAGCGGCGGCAACGGTGATTGAAGCATTCAGCTGCGAGTTACCCCCCAATTATTTAGCCGAGATGCATGCCGCAACGGTTTGGATAAACCTAGAGTACTTGTCGGCTGAAACCTGGGTTGACGATTTTCATGCGCGAAACTCCAAGCGCGGCAATTTAACCCGCCACTTTTTCTTTCCGGGCTTCACCCCAGCCACGGGCGGACTGCTGAGAGAGCATGACCTTGTCAAAAACAATCAGGAACTTGCCGGCAGCAAGCTGCTACAGCGGCAGTTTCTGCAAGACTTAAATGCAAAGGATAACGTTAGGGATCCTAGGGAAACGCTGATTTGTTTGTCACACCGGCGTGACCGTAAAGGTTATCACCACAGAATATATCTGCTAAAGCAGATTATTCTGCGAGAAAAGCCGGTGTCTAGTGTCTTGATTTCTCTGGATTCCGGCTTTCGCCGGAATGACGTATATGGAATAAATCAGTGTTTCCCTAGGTTAAAAATATCACTATTCTGCTACCCGCATGCCCCCATTGCGGCTTTGTTAAACGCAATGGCTGACTCTGACCACCCCATTGATTGCTTCGTTCCTGCAAGCAACATTTTGTCTAAAGTTGCTCATTTTTTCGGCAAAAACACCATTACTACAGAAGATGTTCTCGTCAGCAAAAATCTCCATTTACATGTCCTGCCATTTTTAAGTCAGCCGAATTACGACAAGCTGCTGGCAAGCTGCGACATCAATTTTGTACGTGGTGAAGATAGCTGGGTGCGCGCAATCTGGGCCGGCAGGCCTTTTATTTGGCAACCTTACTGGCAAACAGAAGATACCCACATCGTCAAACTCCATGCGTTTCTAAATCTGTTTTACTCGGATTGCGCGGAATCCAGCAAAAAATCAGCTTGTGAAATGCACGCGGCTTGGGTTGCAGATAATATGTCAAACGCCACCTGGCAAGCCTATTTAAATAATCTTACATCGCTTAACGCATGGAGTTTACAACAATCCAATGCACTCGCCGCACAAGCGGATTTAGCCACTAAGTTAGTGATTTTTTGTGAAAATTCACATAAGAATCAGGTATAATGCGCGGCTTTACGCACTCTCTTTTTAATTTGCAAGGCAACCTATGAAAACAGCTCAAGAACTCCGCGCCGGTAACGTGATTATGGTCGGCAACGAACCATTAGTCGTGATTAAAGCAGAATACAATAAATCTGGCCGCAGCACAGCGGTCGTAAAGATGAAGTTTAAAAATCTACTCACAGAAACACCTAGCGAGAGCATCTACGGTGCTGGCGACAAATTTGAAGTCATAGTGCTCGAGAAAAAAGAAGTGACTTACTCTTACTTTGCAGACCCTACCTATGTGTTTATGGATGCAGATTACAACCAATACGATGTAGATGCAGAGTTTATGGAAGATGCATTACCCTACCTGGAAGATGGCATGCCGGCTGATTTGCGTTTTTACAATGAAAAAGCAATTTCAGTCGAGTTACCAACCACTGTCGTGCGCGAAATTACTTACACAGAACCCGCGGTTAAAGGTGACACATCAGGCAAGGTAATGAAGCCGGCTAAAATTGCTACTGGCTTTGAATTACCGGTCCCCTTATTCTGTGCGCAAGGCGATAAAATTGAAATCGACACCCGCACCGGTGAATACCGTAACCGTGTGATGAAATAATTCTTTCTTTTAAAAAGAAAGTTTTTATAAAAGGGAGCCACTAGCTCCCTTTTTTATGCCTATGAAAATCAAAATCGCGTTAATATAGTGAAAATCTGCTGGGGGCGTCAATGAACGACAAACAATTAGTCGCGCTACAAGCTGCAAAATATGTAAAAGGTGACATGTTGGTTGGCTTGGGTACCGGCTCCACTGCCAATTACTTTATTGAAGAACTCGCACGTTTAGCACGTGATGAGGGCTTAAAATTCACCACGGTTGCCAGCTCCACTATCAGCGCACAAAAAGCACAATCATTACAGTTGCCCGTTGTGGCACTGGAACATATCAATCGTATTGATTTATATGTAGACGGTGCTGATGAAATCTCCCCGAACAAAACCTTGCTTAAAGGGCGTGGTAGCGATTTGGTCAAGGAGAAACTGCTCGCTAAAGCAGCGACACGATTTATTGTTGTGGCAGATTCCAGCAAACTGGTCAGCCACATTGGACAAAATTTCGCCATCCCGATTGAGGTGATTCCCTTCGCCTGGCAACTCGCAAAGAAGAGCCTTGAAGCAATAGGCGGCATGGGTGATTTACGCCCTAATGCCGCCAAAGACGGCTTCTGGATTACCTCGCATGGCAGCTATGTGCTGGATATGCAGTTCGACAAAAACCTGGATGCCGGCACGTTGAACGCCCTGATCAATAATACGCCCGGCGTTGTGGAGCACGGCATTTTTTATGGGCTTACCACGACTGTACTCATTGCCGATAACGGCACGGTTAGCGAGTATGGTGTTTGAGTTTTCAAATACAAAATAAACCTATTATGTTGCGTTTATTTTCAATTTCACTGCTCTTATTACTCGCCACTGCTTGCGAACCAATGGATGAGCCAGACCGCTTGCCGTCAATCGACCCCAGTAAAAAAGAAATTGTATTCGTAACGCACAATGGTCCTGCCACCTATTACTTGAATAGTGACAATCTGCCAGCAGGCATTGAATATGATTTAGCCACTTTATTTGTCAATGAATATGCGCCTGACCACAAAATTCGGTTTGTGTTAGTGAGCAGTATTAGCGATGTGATCCCCAGCCTGCTTAAAGGCAAGGCGCATATCGCGGCGGCAAATTTGTCCGTCACCCGCTTGCGGCGGCAGTTGGTGCTGTTTTCAAAACCTTATCAAGAAACACAGCAACAACTCATTTTTAACAATGAAACAAACGAAAAGCCTAAAAATCTCACGGCCATTGTAGCTAAAAAAATCGTAGTGCCCGCAGGCACCAGTTATGCAGAACGCTTGACTGAAATGCAGCAAAAACATCCCTCACTCAACTGGCGTGCCGTCCGCCACACAAACTCAGAATCACTACTGGAAGAAGTCGCCGATGGCGTGCTGGATTTTACCGTCGTGGATAGCCACTTGGCTGCTATCATGCAGAACTATTACCCCAATTTAAGCGTAGGCATGCCTATCGGCAATGTTGATAAAATTGCATGGGCCATGTCTAAAAACACGGATCCGCAGCTTGTGGTTAAGGTCAATGCTTTTTTCGACAAGATTCAAAAAGATGGCACTTTGCGTAATTTATTAGATCGCTACTATGGCAACTCGAAACGCTTAAATACTCTGGATATCACCACCTTTTTAGAGCGTAGCAACACGCTTCTGCCTAAATACATCCGTCTATTCAAGCAGGCTCAGGATCTCACCGGGCTGGACTGGCGCTTACTGGCGGCGGTAAGCTATAGAGAATCTCACTGGGATACCTACAACACCTCGCCCACTAATGTTCGTGGCTTAATGATGCTCACCGAAAGTACGGCAGACTTAATGGGAGTTACCGACAGGCTAGATCCTAAACAAAGCATTCCGGCGGGGGCTAAATATCTGCTCAAACTCAAAGACACCCTGCCAGACGACATTCCGGAACCTGATAGAACTTATATGGCGTTGGCTGCTTACAACATTGGCTATGCGCATGTGGAAGATGCCCGCGTACTTGCCCAACGTCTGAAACTCAACCCGGACAGCTGGGCAGACGTGAAGAAAACACTGGTGCTGCTCAATAATCCGGATTATTTCACTACCGTTAAATACGGCTATGCCAGTGGCGGGGCGCCGGTGATTTTTGTTGAGTCAGTTCGCAGCTATCAACGTATTTTAGACCGCTACCAAGCTGACCGCAGCCTGAATCTGGATAGATTCTGAATCTAGATTCAGAATTGCACAAAATTAAAGTATAGCGGTTCCGTTAAATAATTCCGTCATGCCGTGCATGACACGGCATCCAGTGTCTTTAATTGAATAATCCTAAAGTCACTGGATACCGGCTTTTCTCGCATGAATAATCTGCTTTAGCAGATATATTCTGCGGTGATGACCTTTACGGTCACGCCGGTATGACAACAAAAGCAGCCATCGGATTATTTACTGGAATAGCTACAATGTAATTTTAGGAAGCGCTGATTAAATGAGCGAGCGGGATAAAGTGTTACCCGTAAAGGGCATGTCCGTAGAACATATGCGCAAAGCGCATTGTTCATACGCCAAAGGCGCACGGAACGCAGAAACCGAGATAGTACGCCTTGTACAGCGAGGTTGCGACAACGTAAGTTGCGGTGCAGGCTAACCTTTAGGTTAAGCGAAGCGGCCGTAACCAAAAAACCTCGCAACGTAGCAATTTGCCCGCGCAGCCATTTAATCAGTGCTTCCTTAGGAAAGCACTTGCAGATTATTCATATAAGGTCTCAACACCGTCGGCACCGTCACACTGCCATCCGCGTTTTGATAATTCTCTAATACTGCCACTAAAGTACGCCCGACCGCCAAGCCGGAACCATTCAGCGTATGTACCAATTCCGGCTTGCCATTTTCATTGCGGAAACGTGCCTGCAAGCGGCGCGCCTGAAATGCCTCGCAATTTGAAACTGATGATATTTCACGATAGGTATTCTGTGCCGGCAACCACACTTCCAAATCGTAAGTTTTAGCAGCGCCAAAGCCCATGTCGCCGGTACACAAGGCAACGACGCGATAAGGCAACTCCAGCGCTTTAAGAATGTTTTCCGCATGGCCGACCATTTGCTCCAAGGCTTCATCGCTTTTTTCAGGATGCACGATTTGTACCATTTCAACTTTATCAAACTGGTGCTGGCGTATCATGCCTTTAGTGTCCCTGCCGTAAGAACCCGCCTCGGAACGGAAACAAGGTGTATGCGCTGTGAGCTTGATTGGTAAAGCTTCTAGCGGCACGATTTCATCGCGCACCGTGTTGGTGAGGGTGACTTCAGAAGTTGGGATTAAATATAATTTGCTGTCATTGTGCGCCAATGAGAACAGATCCGCTTCAAACTTGGGCAATTGACCAGTGCCAACTAAAGTTTCAGCATTCACCAGATAGGGTGTGTAGCACTCGGTGTAGCCATGCTGTTCAGTTTGCGTGTCTATCATAAACTGCGCTAACGCACGATGCAGTTTTGCTATCTGCCCACGCATCAAAGTAAAACGCGCACCTGAAAGTTTTGCACCCGTATCAAAATCCAAACCTAATGGCGCGCCGACATCGGCATGGTCTTTCACTGCAAAATCAAAAACGCGGGGTGTACCTACTTTGCGCACCTCAACGTTATCAGCCTCTGATTCGCCCGGTGGCACGCTCTCGTGCGGCAAGTTAGGCACATTCAATAACAGGTTTTGCAATTCCGTTTGCAGTTCACTCAAGCGCGCTTCATCGGCTTTTAATTGATCACCCAAGCCGGCAACTTCCGCCATGATTGCGCTAACATCTTCACCTTTGGATTTAGCAATGCCAATCTGCTTGGACGTGTTATTACGCTTTGCTTGCAAGTCTTGCGTACGAGTTTGAACGGTTTTGCGCTCAAGTTCCAGCGCGGTGAATTTGGCTGAGTCCAATGTAAATCCACGCTTCTGCAACCGGCTCACAACGCCTTCTAAATCGTTTCTTAATAGTTGAATATCTAACATAATTTCCTTAAATCATTTTTAGTCTGGCTATCTATTTTTTTATTTTTTAGTCAGTTCAATCTTATCCAAATCTCTCAAATGCGCCAATTTTTCCGCTATTTTACCCTCAAGCCCGCGCGGCGTGGGCACATAAAACTGTGGCGGGGTTAAATCGTCAGGGAAATAACGTTCACCGGCGGCATAAGCTTCTGGCTCGTGATGGGCATATCGGTATTCTTTACCGTAATCCAGAGCTTTCATCAGCTTGGTCGGCGCATTACGCAGATGCAAAGGCACTGGGCGCGATTTATCTTGCGCCACGAACGCTTTGGCTTGGTTGTAAGCCATATAAGCCGCGTTACTCTTGGCGGCGACTGCCAAATAAATCACGGCATTGGATAGCGCCAACTCGCCCTCAGGCGAGCCTAGCCGTTCATAAATCTGGCACGCTTCCAATGCCATGGTTTGAGCACGCGGGTCAGCGATGCCAATGTCTTCAATCGCCATGCGCACGATGCGCCGCCCTAGATAAAGCGGGTCAGCACCGCCATCAATCATACGCAAAAACCAGTACAAGGCCGCATCAGGGTTAGAGCCGCGTACCGATTTATGCAGCGCTGATATTTGGTCGTAAAATGCTTCACCGCCTTTATCAAATCTCCGCAGCTTGGTTGCCATAGTGGATTGTAAAAATGCTTCATCTATTTCGGTAACATTGACACCCACCGCTGCATTAAACAAGCTTTCGGCAAAGTTAAGTAAGCGCCTTGCATCACCATCGGCATAAGCCAGCACTTGCTCACGCACTTCATCCGTCAGCGTGATATTTGCAGCGACCAGCTGCTGCGCCCGATTAAGTAATAGGGATAACTCAGCCTCAGAAAGCGCATTGAGTACGAACACCTGCGCCCGACTGAGTAGCGCGCTATTCACTTCAAAAGAAGGATTCTCAGTAGTGGCGCCAATGAAAGTGATGAGACCACTTTCAACAAACGGCAAAAATGCATCCTGCTGACCTTTGTTAAAACGATGTACTTCATCCACAAAAAGAATCGTTTTGCGGCCATGTTGCTGCAAGGTCAGTTCTGCGCGCTCAACTGCTTCACGAATATCTTTAATGCCTGATAACACTGCAGAAATAGGAATAAACTCGGCATCTGCGGTGTTGGCAATCAGCCGTGCCAAGGTGGTTTTTCCCACTCCTGGCGGCCCCCATAAAATCATGGACGGGAGTTTGCCAGATTGAAATGCCAAACGCAGTGGTTTACCATCCCCGAGCAAATGCGACTGCCCAACAACTTCATCTAAAGCTTTGGGGCGCAGTTTCTCGGCAAGTGGCGCTTCCGGGATATTAGGCGTAAACAAGTTGTTCAAAATAACTACCGACTCAACTATTCGCCAACCACATCGACACCCTTAGGTGGCTTGAACAAAAAAGACTTTTCATCCAGCACCGGATTAAGTTCAATTTGGCTAAACACAATTTTTGTATGATGCCCAAAACTATCAAGTAATGACATTTCTTGCAACTTGCTGTCTTTAAAGCCTAAAAATATTCTTTCAAAACCTGACTCTTTATCTTTTGGGTTAGCGCTTACCCAATTCAGACTACCTTTAACAGAGGCATTCACCAACTTAAAGCTTTTATTGATATCATCATCGCCTGCCAATAATGCGGCGGGACTGGAACCCAAGACTTTGCCTAACTCACGTACCGTCACTTGTGCCAGCTCGATGTCATACAGCCATACCTGCTTACCGTCACTGATAATTTGCTGCTCAAATGGTTTGTTGTAATCCCACCTGAATTTATTCGGACGCTTTAACTGCATTTCGCCATGCACTTCTTGTACCTTACGCCCTTGTTTATCCGTCACCACCTGATGAAAATTAGCGCGCATTGACTGCGTTTTCTCATAAAAACTTTTCACACTGGTCATGCCATCCGCTTTTGCCGGCTGACTTAGCAGCAACATTGGTAATAGCAATAACAGATATTGCGCCCTTTTAATCATTAGCTTTCCCATTGGTTTGGCATTAGGCTTCATGATGCGGCGCCAATACCTCACGGTTACCATTATTTTGCATGGCTGATACCAACCCTGCCCGCTCCATATCTTCTATTAAACGGGCAGCGCGGTTATAGCCTATGCGTAACTGGCGCTGCACGGATGAAATGCTGGCACGGCGTGTTTTGAGTACAATAGCCACCGCTTCATCATAAAGCGGATCAACCTCCGACCCACCTTCACTGCCACCAGCAGCAAAGTCAGCACCACCTTCTTCAACCTCGTTGGTTAAAATACCTTCAATATAATTAGGCTCGCCTTGCGCTTTGAGGTAGTTCACCACTTTATGCACTTCCAGGTCTGACACAAAAGCACCATGAATACGCATCGGGTAACCGGTACCGGGCGGCATATAAAGCATATCCCCCTGCCCCAATAAGGCCTCTGCCCCCATTTGGTCCAGGATAGTACGTGAATCAATTTTGCTCGACACCTGAAAAGAAATGCGCGTAGGGACATTGGCTTTAATCAACCCCGTAATCACATCTACCGATGGGCGCTGTGTTGCCAACACTAAATGGATGCCCGAAGCGCGCGCTTTTTGCGCCAGGCGCGCAATCAGCTCTTCAACTTTTTTACCGACAACCATCATCAAATCGGCCAACTCGTCTATCACCACCACAATGAGCGGCATTTCCTCTAATGGCTCAGGGTCATCCGGCGTTAAACTGAACGGATGTGGAATCTTCTCTCCCGCTTTGTCGGCATCCTTAATTTTTTGGTTGTAGCCCGCAAGATTACGCACGCCTAACATAGACATCAATTTATAACGACGCTCCATCTCTGCCACGCACCAATTCAAGGCATTTGCAGCTTGTCGCATATCTGTTACAACCGGTGCCAGCAAGTGAGGAATACCCTCATAAACAGAAAGCTCCAGCATTTTAGGGTCGATTAAAATCATACGTACCTGACTGGCATCTGCCTTGTACAGTAAGCTCAAAATCAAGGCGTTAATCGCTACCGATTTACCCGAGCCGGTGGTACCCGCTACCAGCACGTGCGGCATCTTGGCAAGATCAACCACGACCGGTTTGCCTGCAATATCCTTACCTAACGAGATAGCAAGCGGCGAATGAATGTCTGCGTAGACCTGACTGCCCATAATTTCAGACAAGTAGACGATTTGCCGTTTAGGGTTGGGGATCTCCAAACCCATGCAGGTTTTACCTGGGATAGTCTCCACCACGCGAACACTCACCACAGACAGCGCACGCGCCAAATCTTTAACCAGATTGGTCACTTGACTACCTTTGACGCCAGCCGCCGGCTCAAGCTCGTAGCGCGTAATCACCGGGCCAGGTAATGCCGTCAGCACTTTGACTTCAATGCCAAAGTCCATCAGTTTGCGTTCAATCAAGCGTGAGGTGAAATCCAGCGTTTCTGCTGAAAGCAACCCCACCGTGCCGGAAGGCTCATCCAGCAAGTGTATTGGGGGCAATGGCGTATCCGGGTGCGTGTCAAACATCTGCACTTGTTTTTCTTTTTGCACGCGCGCACTTTGCACAATTTCCAGCACCGGCGTTTCAATTTGCACCGGCTCACGGTGTGCGGCACGTTTACGTTCAATTTCAACGTACTCGGCGCGTTCAATTTCAACCACCTTGCCGGCCTTTCTGTCTTGCCAGTCTTGCCATTTCAACTTGATAAATTCATAGCTGGTAATGAGAAATGCGCCGAATTTTTCGGTGATCATAATCCATGACCAACCAGTAAACAGACTAAAGCCCACGACAAACATCAGTAGCAACACCATGCTAGAGCCTGTGTAGCCAAACAGGCTGCGTAATCCGGTATCAACCGCCTCGCCCAACATGCCGCCAGGCGCCAATGGCAACAAGGCTGGCAAGTTAATTAAATGACCCGCCTCCAACGCGCTGGAAGCAATGAGTAATAAAGCGAATCCGATAAAATTAAAGCGTAAAAATGCCCTCTCGGTTTGATTCACCACTTCTAATTTCAAATACACAAACCACATGGCGTAAAAGGCCAAAACTGCCCACCACCATGCTGAAAAACCAAAGACATAAAGCAACAAATCAGAAACCTGTGCACCGACACTGCCGCCACTGTTGTGTACAACAGCATTATCGGGCGCCACGTGTGACCATGAGGAATCATCAGGATGATAGGTAAACAGAATCACCGTAAGGTACAGCCCAACCAGCACTAGACCTAGCCACCACGCTTCTTTAATCAGCGTATTGGCAAGCGCATTGGATTTACTGGCTTCAGCCTCACGGCGCGCATTGATTGGTTTGGGGGTTTTAAAAAACAAGATGGATAAAACCTTACAAATTTTAATAATTAGATTTAATTATAGCAGTATCAAAGTGGCTGCGTAGCGATTAGAATATCATTCTCATTTTGACCCTGTTTATTTTAGAAAGTAATTCACTATGGCAACACGTCACGCCAACCTACTCATTTTAGGCTCTGGCCCTGCTGGATACTCTGCCGCAGTTTATGCAGCACGCGCCAACCTTAAACCAGTATTGATTACCGGCATCGCACAGGGTGGCCAACTCATGACGACCACCGAAGTAGATAACTGGCCAGCAGATGCCGACGGCGTGCAAGGCCCGGAATTAATGGCGCGCTTTCAAAAACATGCTGAACGCTTTAATACAGAAATGATTTTTGACCATATTCACACCACACATTTAACCGAAAAACCAATTCGCCTGGTGGGTGATAGCGGCGAATATACCTGTGATGCCCTGATTATTGCAACTGGCGCCTCGGCAAAATATCTAGGTATTCCAAGTGAAGAGAAATTCTCCGGTAAAGGCGTTTCCGCCTGTGCCACTTGCGATGGATTTTTCTATCGCAATCAAGAGGTTGCAGTGATTGGTGGCGGCAACACCGCCGTAGAAGAGGCTTTATACTTGGCCAACATTGCGAGCAAGGTCACTTTGGTACATAGACGCGATAAATTCAAGGCCGAAGCTATTTTGGTGGACAAACTCATGGCACGTGTCGCTGAAGGTAAAATCGTACTGGAGACTTTCTATACACTGGACGAAGTGCTGGGAGATAACACTGGCGTCACCGGCATGCGCATTAAAAACGTGAGTGATGGCAGCAGCAAAGACATCGCATTGCAAGGGGTGTTTATCGCTATTGGTCATAAACCAAACACTGATATTTTTGCAGGTCAGCTCAAAATGGAGGGCGGTTATATCGTCACCCAAATGGGTCGTGGCGGCAACGCAACGGCGACCAGTGTGCCCGGTGTATTTGCCGCAGGTGATGTACAAGACCATATCTATCGCCAAGCGGTAACTAGTGCCGGTACCGGCTGTATGGCCGCATTGGATGCGGAACGTTATCTGGATCATTTGAAATAAATTTTGCACGACAACTGCAATGGCGACTAACTCCAACGATGACGAAGTTAATCTCTTTGCAGATGCCGTGAAAAATGTGCGTCCGCTGCAACATGATCGCGCGGTGCATTCTGTCAAAAAACCAAAACCCATCCCCCAACAATTTATTCGCGATGAACAGCAAGCCCTTGCCGATTCATTAAGCGACCATTTTATTCCCGCACATGATCTGGAAACTGGCGAGGAATTGCTTTATCTGCGCGATGGTCACGCACCTGACATTCCAAGCAAATTACGCCGTGGTCACTGGGTAGTACAAGCTGCGATTGATTTACATGGCTTAGTGAGCGACGAAGCACGACTTTATGTCGCCACTTTTTTGAACGACTGTAAAAAACGTGGTTTGCGTTGTGTGCGCATTGTGCATGGCAAAGGCTTGGGCTCTCGTAACCGCGAACCGGTACTCAAACACAAACTACGTAGCTGGCTAATGCAACGCGATGAAGTCATTGCCTATGCAGAGGCGCGTAGGCAAGACGGCGGCAGTGGCGCGGTGATTGTATTACTCAAAGCCTAGCACCACCATCCGTGCCTTCTACCCAATGGTAAAAAGAATTTATGTTCATTTTTTTAACCGGCAAGTCATTGACACTTGAACAACACAGTTCCATAACAATTGAGATTAAATCAGTGAATCAAGAATACCTTGCTCAAGCATCGCTAAATTGAAGATATAATCGTTGTGATTAAATGTATCTCTTAGAGGTCTAGTAGTTGTGAGCCAGCCAGTACCAATTGAAAAGTCGTAATCTTCATACACAAACTTTTTATTAGTGCAATCAATCAGTATTTTGAATTTAGTGCTGTTGCTGCCATCTCGAACAGCAAGTGAAGGAATTGCTTTCGCTAATTTTGGATTTTATTCCCAGCCCATTATTCTGATTTGGCTTGAGTTGAAAACAACAAACTGGTCTAAAAAACTCTCACCATCAAATGAATTGTAAACAATTAAGCTATTGAAACCTTGTTCTTTAGCATATGCGATCTCATGTTCAATGTTATATTCATCCCCTATGTCAGACTCTCCCTCGAAATCTAATATTAAAGGCGCTTGCATTGAGAGATGCACTTTTATTAATTCTCCATAAGTTTGAGCCACATGAAAATCATTTGTGAAATACGTACCATGTGAGGGTACATTAAAAGTTTCAAATTTTCTCCAAGTACCATGAAAAAGGAATAAGGGCTTACCTTTTTCATTGATTGCTTTACTATCACCAAACCAATTCTTGAATTCTAAAGATTCATAATACGTTGTATCAATGCGCATCAAAGCTACAGCTCAATGTGATAACAAATATTTTTTAAACTGTTGGAATGGCCCTGTAAAAACCAGGACTCAAGAACTCTACAATGCCTTTATCTCTAAGGAATTGTAATTGTTGACGAATTTTATCTTTGATATGATTGTTCCTAGGATGCCTTTTAGCAAGGTCGTGTTCAAATTGATAAAGTTGATTTAGCGTGAAATCTGTAGTTTTCAATAGTTCAATGCACCTTAGTACATCTACAGCCCAGCTTCTACTCTCTATACTTTCGGAATTTTGTAGAAATTTTGTTTGAAGCCATTTACGCCTAACTTTCTCTCTATCAACGATACTAAAGTTGTCAATAATCTTAATTTTTCCAGCCTCAGCAATTTCACTTGTGATGATATTGCAACCGACCCAACCAGCTCTTTTAGCTAAAGATGACAATTGTTTTCTTTTTTCTACAGCTGATGATTGAATAAAATAACTAGGAACAGCTATGAGGTTTTGAACTTTGTATTCTGGAGAATAGTTGAGAAAAAAGAAATGTGGGCTGTTGTCACTTGCCAAACGCTGTAACATTGAGTCGTAGGCACCGTCATTAATTTTCTTACCAAAGGCACCCTTTTTACTCTTTAACTCAAAGTCATAACTACAATCGTAACAGGTGAAGTCTAGTACCTTAGCGTTGGGTCTGGCGTGCTTCAGTTGTTTGAGACATGAAGGACAATAACTTTCAGAGGCCATCCAATTTTCCGTCAATACCTTAGCTATCTGAGATTTACTCTTGTACCCTTGCATCAAGGATAAATCCATTTGAAGATTCATAAGTTCAAGTTAAAGACAAGTTAAGATTGGGCGGATTCAAGTTTGAAGTGCAACACAGTTAAATTCAAGACACCCTCTCCGGTTAAGCTGATTGCAATAAACAAACAGCTTCAGCGGCAATGCCTTCACCACGTCCGGTAAATCCAAGTTTTTCAGTAGTGGTCGCTTTAATGTTGATTTGTGACGCCGCTACACGGCAGTCAGCGGCAATGTTGTCACACATTTTCTCGGTATGCGGGCTTAATTTAGGCGCTTCGCAAATCACGGTGGCATCGATGTTACCAACAACAAAGCCCTTATTTTTCAACAAATCCACCACATGCCGCAATAATTGACGGGAGTCTATGCCTTGATAGCGCATATCACTCGGCGGAAAATGCTTGCCAATGTCACCCATGGCGGCGGCTCC
>CAMBZE010000008.1 GCA_945872425.1 Methylotenera oryzisoli
TTTTTTGATCTGCATGGTGGGTTGGGGCGCAAATTTGGTAGCATCGGTTTGAGCCTGGAAGAGCCTAAGCTGATAATCAGTGCCAGTGTAGCTAAAGCCTTAAATGTTGTGGGCGATGAGTCGGTGCCGCCAACGATCATTTCAAAAGCGTTAATGATCACGCAACAACTGCTTACCAAGTTGAACCTTCATGAATCTCTTGAATTTAATCTTGTGCAACACATACCTGAACACGCAGGGTTGGGTTCAGGTACACAATTGGCTTTAGCGATAGGTGCAGCGCTTAATTGCCTCTATCGACTCAATTTAACGACGACAGAAATTGCCAAATTGACGGGTAGGGGTGGTCGTTCCGGTATCGGGATCGCCGCATTTGATTCTGGTGGACTGCTAATTGATGGGGGTCGTGTTTCATCTGTTACCAAGGACACATCAGGCATTCCCCCACTATTAGCCCGTTATGATTTTCCGGAAGATTGGCGTATTTTGCTGATATTTGATGCAAATCAATCAGGGGTTCATGGTGAACAAGAAAGAATGGCATTTAATCAGTTGCCGGTTTTTTCTGAAAATCTGGCGGCACATTTATGTAGGCATGTGTTGATGCAGGCAATGCCTGCGTTGGTGGAGCGCGATCTAACCGCTTTCGGGCACAGTATTCAAGCGTTACAAGCCCACGTTGGTGATTATTTTGCACCTGCTCAAGGCGGGCGTTATGCAAGTAAACCGGTGGGGGAAGTGTTGCAACATTTAGAGAAAATGGGCGTGGCGTGTTTTGGACAAAGTTCCTGGGGCCCTACCGGTTTTGCCGTGTTTGAAAATGCAATTGAAGCTGAAAAACATTTGCAGGCATTGAAAATCAATTTCTCCGACCAATCACTAACCTGGATGATATGCAGCGCGCGCAATCGCGGTGTGAAGTTTACGGTGTGAAAATTACAGTGCGGCATTGGCAAGGCTAATTTACAATCAAACAAAAATAGAGTCTCAAAAACCACATCTTAGAGATTTATGATTTAGAGAAAATTCAGTCATGGAAAAACCCAGTATCCTCCATTTATTTACTGCTGCTAAAAATGTCAGTCCGTTTGATGTCAACATGGCATATGATGCGGGTTTTGATAAGATCATGTCTTATACGAATGTGGCGTTATCAGAAATAACTGGTCTGACGCAAGATGCTATTTTTTCGCGAAGTTTATCTGGTGTAAAACGTGAAAGTATTTTTATTGGCGGGCGCGATACTGACCTTGCCATGCAGATGTTAGACGCTTGCAAAAAAGCGATGTTTGCCCCGTTTGTGTGCTCTGTATTTGCAGACCCTTCTGGGGCATTTACTACTGCAGCAGCAATGATTGCTAAAGTTGAGGCTCATCTCAAAGAAAAGTTTGCTGAAGATTTAACCGGTAAAACACTCAGTGTATTTGGTGCTACCGGGCCGGTGGGTGGGTGTGTTGCCATTATTGCGGCACAGCAAGGCGCAAAAGTTCAGATGGTTGCGCATCGCTCAGTTGCCACGGTAGAGCCTAAAGCCACAGCATGGAATGCACAATATCAAGTCAATATGCAGGTGGTAGATGGCACGACTGAAGCGAAAAAGCTGGACATTCTGGCGCAAACTGAAATTGTGATTTGTGCGGCAGCAGCGGGGGTACAGGTCATTAGTCAAGCGCATTTGACGCATGCAAAGCAGTTAAAAATTGTAGCAGATGTTAATGCGGTGGCACCTTTAGGTGTGCAGGGGGTGGGAGTCAGTGATGACGGTGTGTTAATTGCAGATACGCAAGCTTACGGTATCGGTGCGCTTGCGATTGGTCAGCTTAAGTATATAACGCAACACCAGTTGTTGAAACAAATGTTGCATTCAGATCAGCCACTTGAAAAGCCAAAATATTTAGAATTTATGGCGGCATTCAAATTGGCGCATGAGCTATTAAACAATCCATCCTGATTATTGCGTTATCTGCACGCCCCTTTGTTGAGATTGCAGCAAAGGCGGGCTTTGTCACAACGGTGATCGATGCCTTTGCCGATGTGCAAACCGCCGCGTTAGCAGAAAAAACTACAGTGGTTGGTTATAGCGCCCGCGGATTTGATGCTGATGCCTTGTTAGGCGAAATTCATCAACTGGATGCCAATCAGTTTGTAGGTTGCGTTTATGGGAGTGGATTTGAAGCACAACCGGAGTTGTTGCAAAGAATAGCTGAGATTATTCCTTTAATTGGAAATTCTGCAGAAACAGTGGCTGCGGTAAAGAATGCCTCCAAGTTTTTTGCCGTATTAAAGCAATTAAAAATCCCCCACCCTTCAGTGCTTGATGTTTTGCCTGTTAGCAGCGTAAATGATGGCTCCGTTGTTTATTTAAAGAAAAATTCCGGTGGTAGTGGCGGAACGCATATCACGCAAGTGGGTGCGAATGAAATTAGTCTGCTTGATAATGAATATTATCAGCAACAGTTATCCGGGCGCTCAGTATCATTATTGTTTATGGCAGATGGGCGTGAAGTAGAGCCGGTCGGTTTTAACGAGCAGTGGTTAAGTCCGTGGGCGAAAATGCCGTTTCGCTATGGCGGCGCCGTCAGTCGGATTGTGCTAGATTCAAGTGTTCAGCAGCAGCTTATAGCTGCGGCAAAGAAATTAACGATGGCGTTCGATCTGTTAGGTTTAAATAGTCTCGACGCGATTGTGCAAGAGGGTACGGTTTACGTGCTGGAAGTGAATCCCAGATTAAGTGCCACCGTTGATTTATACGGAGATATTGAAGAAAACTTGATTGATAGGCATGTGCAAGTTTGTTTGGCTCGGGGCGGTCTAAATCAGGCCAAAGTAACAGATGAGTCTCGTGTTGCACCATCGAAAGCACACGCTATTGTGTACGCAACCATGGATACAGAAATTGCAGCGTCGTTTGCATGGCCTGGTGCATGGTTGAGTTGGTTAGTGGATGTTCCCAATCACTCAGGTAATTCTGCGCAGCCCATCAAAATACCTGCCGGCGACCCAATATGTACGGTCATTGCCTGTGCAGAGGGTGCAGAAGTGGCGAAACAGTTAGCATGTGCTAGAGTTGAGCTCGTGCTAAATTTATTTAAAGGGCACCTCTAAAAATTGATTTTACGGGCGCATTGCTTCGTTGCGCGGTACTCGCAACCTCGCTGTACAACACGTACTATCTCGGTTTCTGCGTTCCGTGCGCCTTGCACTACATCCCGTATAATCAATTTTTAGAGGTGTCCTAAAGTGGTTTCATAGCAACATAGTTAAAAAGTCAAATAACGGCAAAAGGGAATAAACGTGCAAAACGCAACACCATCATTACAATCGCAACCAAGTGTTAATCAACTGAGCGCACCTTTAGTGCAGAAGTTACTGCAACAGGCAGATGTTTTGCAGTTAGGTGTTTCTCGGCATGAAGCAGGTTGTGTGATTGTCGATGCAGGTATTCAGCATGCGGGTAGCGCTGAAGCGGGACGAATTATTGCTGAAATTTGCATGGGAGGTCTTGGTCAGGTTGCATTGCAGGTAGATAACCGCTTTGCTGATTGGCATGACGCAATTGCAGTGAGTTCTACACAGCCGATCATTGCTTGCCTGGCCAGTCAGTATGCTGGTTGGGCGTTGAGCCATGAGAAGTTTTTCTCATTGGGGTCAGGTCCGGCGCGTGCCTTGGCGCAACGTGAAAATTTGTTTAAAGAGCTTGCCTATGTGGATGTGGCAAATAGTACCTGCATCGTGTTGGAAACTGATCAAGTACCGCCAGTACAAGTCATAGAAAAAATTGTACGGGATACTAAAATTGCTCCCGAGCAACTCACCATTATTTTAACTCCAACAACCAGTATTGCCGGCGTTGTACAGATTGTGGGGCGCGTACTCGAGGTGGCGTTGCATAAGGCACATACCTTGCATTTTCCACTGGAAAATATTGTGAGTGGTAGCGGCTTGGCTGTTTTGCCACCGGTCGCCAAAGATTTTATGACAGCGATGGGGCGCACCAATGATGCGATTTTGTTTGGTGGATATGTTAGTCTGCAAGTCAAAGGTAATGATCTAGCGGCTGCCGAATTGGCTGCAAGCCTGCCAAGCAGCGCTTCTAAGGACTACGGTAAAACGTTTGCCGAAGTGTTCAAGTTTTATAATATGGATTTCTATAACATTGACCCTTTGTTGTTCTCCCCAGCCAAAGTGACGGTAACCAATGTGGATACAGGCAATGTGTTTGAGGGCGGGCAATTAAACGCGGCATTGATTGATTTGTCATTTCGCTAATTTGCCTCGCTGATAATTCATTTTTCAGCTTCAGAGATTTTATCCAATTTGAAAATTCCTATTTTTACTGATGAAGCCGGCTGGCAAGGTGCTCAGCTTAAGCAGGCTTTTGCGCGGCGTGGTGTTGAAACCGTGTTTGTATCGTTGCAAGCGTGTGTCATCAATCTGGCACAGCAACAGCCAACCATTGATATTCCAGATTTTGATGCTTTGCCACCAGCCGCTTTTGTACGAGGTGTGACTGGCGGAACACTGCCGCAAGTAATTACGCGTTTAAACGTATTGCACATGCTGGCAAAGCAAGGGGTGAGAATTTATAACGATGTCAAAGCGATTGAACGCACCGTTGATAAAGCAATGACCAGTTTTCTGTTGCGCACGCATGGCGTGGCAACGCCAGCCACCTGGGTATGTGAGTCCAGGTTGGAAGCTGAGCGTATTCGCCAAATGGCATTAGAAAATAATCAGTCACTAGTCATTAAGCCATTATTCGGCTCGCAGGGACAGGGGGTGCGTATGTTGCCAAGCAATGAGGCGTTGCCTGTGCCGATGCAGCAGTATGTAGATGGCGTATATTATTTGCAGCAGTTGATTGAAAGCGCTGAGGTACCACATGATTATCGTGTGTTTGTGGTTGGCGATAAAGTGGTTGCTGCGATGAAACGGTTTGGCAGCGGGTTTGTGAGTAATGTGGCTGCAGGCGGGCGTTGTGAAACTGTACAGGCGAATGAAATAATGACGCAACTTGCTTTGCAGGCCGCAAAAGCCGTGGAGATTGATTACTGTGGCGTGGACATTATCCAAGCGGCTAATGGCGAATATTATGTGCTGGAAGTGAACAGCATTCCCGCATGGCGTGGTTTGCAGAGCGTGACGAATTTTAATATTGCAGATGTCTTGGTCGATGACTTTTTAAATAAAATGTACCGTGGCTAACATGATCGTCAGAAAACATAGCGCTGAACAACTGGCTAAAGCCTATAAAACCGCTTGTATGGCTGAATTGCAAGCGCTGAAACCAGGTAATGTACACGTGTTTGCCGATGGTCACGGCATGACCATTCATGATTTTATTAAAAGTGCAGATGTCACCGCGAATATTATTACCCAGCCCAACCTGACCATCGGTGAGCGTATTTTTCACTCAGTTGCGGCGACACAGCAGGCGGTTGGTCAAAATACAAATTTAGGCGTGGTGTTGTTATGTGCACCCTTGATTGAAGCGGCTTTGCATGCGGATGGTAGGCAAACGCTGCAACAAAGTCTGAACGACATGCTCAACCAGTTCACCATTGACGATGCTAGGTGGGTTGCAAAAGCGATTCTATTGGCAAATCCTGCAGGTCTGGGGAGTGCAGAATTGCATGATGTACACCAGGAACCAAGCGTTACATTGCTGGCAATGATGCAAACAGCGCAAGATAATGATCGTATTGCATGGCAATACGCGAATAGTTATCAGGATGTTATTGAGTTCGGTGTTGCGCGCTATGTAGCTGCAATGGAAAAGTGGCAAAATTCAGCATGGGCAACCACCGCTTTGTATCTCGGCTTGCTCGCCCACAATTTGGATACACATATCATCCGAAAATACGGCAAGGGATTGGCTGATGAGTTGTTGCAGGATGCGCTGGCGTTTGAAGCTATTTACTGGGAAACCGACAACCCAAAACTTGTGCAGAAAAAGCTGCTGGCTTGGGATGCCTCACTCAAGGAGCGCGGGATCAATCCAGGCACAAGTGCAGATTTAACGGTGGCAACATTGCTGGCAACTTATCTTGGCTGTTAGCTTCATTTAATCAGCGCTTCCTTAACGACACCATATAAATTTTAAGATATAATCCTGCACTTGATTTTGTACAAGATTTTTGAGACTTTTGTATTTAGATAATTTCTAGGAGGCAAGTAATGGCTACTTTATTAGAGCAATTAAAAACTATGACCACTATCGTGGCAGACACAGGCGATGTAGAGGCGATTAAAGCGGTTAAGCCTGTTGATGCAACAACCAACCCATCATTAGTGTTAAAAGCAAGTCAGTTGCCACAGTATGCACCATTGATTGAGGCTGCTATTGCATACGCCAAAGCACAAGGCGGTTCTAAAGCGCAACAAATTGATAATGCGGCTGACAAGTTGGCTGTGTTAATTGGTACGGAAATTACGAAAGAAGTGCCAGGCCGCATTTCAACTGAAGTAGATGCCCGATTATCTTTTAATTTGGATGCAATGGTGGCTAAAGGCCGTAAACTGATTCAGTTGTATCAAGATGCAGGCATAAGTAAAGACCGCGTGTTGATTAAATTGGCTTCAACTTGGGAAGGCATTAAAGCGGGTGAAATTCTTGAAAAAGAAGGCATCCAATGTAATCTGACATTGTTATTCGGTTTTGGTCAAGCACGTGCTTGTGCTGAAGCAGGCGTGTTCCTGATTTCTCCATTCGTTGGCCGTATCTTAGACTGGTACAAAGCGAAAAACCCAGGTACAGAATACACACAAGAAACTGACCCAGGTGTGGTTTCAGTGCGCGCTATTTATCAATACTACAAAGAGCACGGTTATAAAACAGTGGTGATGGGGGCTTCATTCCGTAACACTGGCGAGTTGATTGCTTTGGCGGGTTGTGACCGCTTAACAGTATCTCCAAACTTGTTGCAGGATTTAGCCGCAACAGAAGGTACTCTAGTGCAAGTGTTAAAAGATAATGGCGCTACTAAAACACCTTCAGCTAAATTGACTGAAGAAGAGTTCCGCTTTGAATTAAACCAAGACGCAATGGCAACAGAAAAGTTGGCAGAAGGTATCCGCGGTTTTGTCGCTGACCAAAATAAACTGGAAGCTGCTTTAAGCGCAAAACTATAAGCGATCGGTGCAAAAATTTTGTAATTAAAGTGTAATCTTATCGCTTTAGAATTGACATAAGTAGGCTGGGCATTTACTATGAGTGTCCAGTTTTTTTATAGCGCTAAATTTTAGTGCTTGAATTTGAAATAGTAGAATCTAATTCACGACATTTTTTGTAGTTAACTTACTGTTTAATATCAGTAATTAACTGTGTGAAGAGTGAGTTTTATTTTGCAAAATTGCAATAAATCTGTAACACCTTAAAACTATTAACCGGAGAACACCATGGCTTTAACCCAAATGGCATTAGATTCATTAGACTTTGACGCAACAGTTGCTTTAGCAACTACAGTTGCTCCACACGTGGACATCCTTGAAATCGGTACACCATGCATCAAGCACAACGGTATCAAATTGCTTGAAGTATTGCGCGCTAAATTCCCAAACAACCAAATCTTGGTTGACTTGAAAACAGCTGATGCTGGTTTCTACGAAGCTGAGCCATTCTTCAAAGCTGGTGCAGACATCGTTACTGTATTAGGTATTTCTGATATCGGTACAATCAAAGGTGTAATCGATGTTGCTAACAAATACGGCAAAAAAGCACAAGTTGATTTGATCAACGTTGCTGACAAAGTTGCTGTTACTAAAGCAGTTGCTGCTGCTGGCGCTCACATCATCGGCGTTCACACTGGTTTGGACCAACAAGCTGCTGGCCAAACACCATTTGCTGACTTGGCATTGGTTGCTGGTTTGAACTTAGGTGTTGAAATCTCAGTGGCTGGTGGCGTTAAAGCTGCTACAGCTAAACAAGTTAAAGATGCAGGTGCAACAATCATCGTTGCTGGTGCTGCTATCTACGGTGCAGCTGACCCTGCTGCATCTGCTGCTGAAATCACAGCTATCGTTCACGGTTAATTCAACCTCTTTTCAATAAGTCATTATTGAAATGAACGAATAAAAAATCCTGACTCAGCAATGGGTCGGGATTTTTTTTGTAAAATTAAAACTATCTTTGATTCAAAAAGGAAATATCATGAGTAGCAGTCAAAAATTAATTTTAGATAAATTAACCAATGTATTAGCAGATACTGATAATTCTAAGTCAGCTGAACTGTTAAAACTGGTTGATCAGGCAGGCCGCACATTTATCGGTGGTGCAGGTCGCTCTTTATTGGTGTCACGCTTCTTTGCCATGCGTTTAGTGCATGCTGGCTACAACGTAAGCATGATTGGTGAAGTGGTAACGCCTGCTATTAAAGCCGGTGATTTGTTAATTCTGGTTTCCGGCTCTGGCGGTACAGAAACCTTGTTGCCATTTGTAAAAAAAGCAAAATCAGTGGGTGCGAAATTGGTTGTGATTTCAATGAAGAAATCTTCACCAATGGCTGATGTGGCTGATTTAGTGATTCAAGTCGGTAATGACAACAGTTTCCCGCTGACAAAAGGCATGCCAATGGGTTCACAATTTGAGCTTTCAACATTGATTTTCCTCGAAGCGATCATTGCTGATTTGATTTTTGCTAAAGATTTGACTGAAGAGGGTATGCGCGCTATTCACGCTAACCTAGAATAGTTACAAGAGTAGTTGCAATTTTCAGGTGTGATTTAGCCTGACAAGAAACTCGACTGGTGAACCGGATTCCTAGTCGAGTTTTTTATTGACTTAAGCTTTCTATTTGTTGGTAAGTGAGCTGTTTTTGATGTAATGCGGTAGCGATTAAAGCGCCATGAACGCCTAAGTGTTTTAATCGGTTCAAATCATCCACTCCTCTTACTCCGCCTGCTGCATATAGATTAAAGTTAGCCGTATATTGCTTAAATTTTTCCAGTAATGCGAAATTCACACCTTGATTTGTGCCTACGTTGGCAAGCGACATGATAATGACATCTTTAGGCCAGAAATGGGGGTTATCAAGTAATGCTATTGGGCCTTGATAGCCATGTGGCATGAAGTCCAAAGATAATACATGCTGCGCATTCAACTGTTTTTTAACCGCTAAAAAACTTTCTAAATTGGAAAAGTTTTCACTGCCCAGAATCACGTTGGAGTTTAGTCCGCTCCAGTGGCTAAGTTCAGATTGGTTGCTGCTGCCGGTATCAATCCAGACTTTGAGCTGGGGAAATTTCTGGAGGATGGTTTGAATCGCGTTAAAATTGCTGTTATTGCTATCGCCGAGTTTTTGTATGGCATTTAAATCAGCAATGTACAGATGTTGGAACGGGTAGTATTCAAGCAAAGCTGCGACAATATCTAAAGGCTTGCTAGAATGCGTTAATAATGACTGAATGGCTTGGTAATGCTGGCGCTCTCCTTTTTTAGCGTGAACCACCACGCCATTTAACAAATCAATTACCGGGATTATTTGCATCATCGAACAACTAAAAAAATTACTGGTGTGTGAGTTTATCACTGGCGGCGGCTTAAGTGCAGAAGTGTTGCCTGATTCATTGGCTAACGAGGGCGCCATGATGCGTGATGCCTTGTTGCGCGATTTGGTAGCGTTGAATCAATTTGAAATCATTACCATGCACGACGCAAGGCTCGTACCTTCGGCATTGGCTACGCGCAGTATTGTGGTTGAGTCTGGGCAGTTTAAAAATGCTTTTAGTGCAGCGTTAGGGCAAGCAGAATTGGTTTGGCTGATTGCACCTGAATCTGATGGCACTTTGCTGGAACTCAGCGAGTTGTGTTATGAAAACCATAAAAATGGCGCACTGTTTTTAGGCTGTGGTTTTGATGCAATGCTGATTGGCACCAGTAAAACACTGTGCTTTGAGGCCCTGCAGGCGGCCAATATCCACACCTTGCCAGTACATGCCGGTGAGGATCTTATGCAGTCAGCCTACTATGAAAGCTTGCTCCGGCAGAATGTGCGTAAGTGGGTAGCAAAGCCGGAAGATGGCGCGGGGTGCGAGGGTATTCAAGTGTTTGATTCTCTTCATGACTTAAAGCATTGGATAGTGCAGGACGACCGATATTTACACTATTTGGCACAACCCTATCAGCAAGGGATTGTCGCTAGTTTTTCCATGTTGTGTCGTGATGGCAAGGGATGGTTGTTAAGTTGCAACCAGCAACATATTGCAAGTGATGACGGCAAATTCAAGCTAACAGGCGTGACGGTGAACGGTATGCTACCTTACTGGCAACGTTTTGAAACCATCGCCAGAAAAATCGCCAGAATGTTACCGGATGCTTTAGGTTATGTGGGTGTCGATGTGATTGTCGATACGGAAAATAACAATAAAATTTACGTGCTGGAAATAAATCCGCGTTTGACAACCAGTTATGTCGGTTTGTCTGCGGCGCTTAACACCAACCCAGCAAAGCTAATATTGGATTGTGTGTTGAGTGATCAATTTAATATGCCATTATTGGTCAGAAAGCAGGTTGAAATTCAGTTATGAAGCAAAACCTGGTGACGCAACCGGCGATTGGTTGGGATATTGGCGGCGCACATTTGAAAGCGGTGTTGGTGAGTGTTGATGGATGTGCACTTGCAGTTAAACAAGTGTATTGTCCCTTGTGGCGAGGCTTGCATGAGCTGGAGCATGCGATAGATGCCGTTCTGTCAGATTTTAATGCGCATCATCACTTTGTGACGATGACAGGAGAGCTGGCAGATATTTTCCAGAATCGGCATGCAGGTGTGGTGCAAATAGCGCAAACACTGCACCGGAGGTTATCTCAGTCGCCAAAAATAAATGCACAAGTAAAATATTATGCCGGCAATCAAGGGTTTGTAACGATTGAGGCGGTTGGGCAATACACTGCAGATATAGCCTCCATGAATTGGTTGGCGAGTGTGCAATATGTTGCACAGAACGTGCAGCAGGCTTTGTTTATTGACATTGGCAGCACAACCACAGATATTGCGTTAATCAGCAATGGTAAAGCGCTGGTGCGCGGTTTTAACGATGCTGCACGCATGCAGTTGGATGAATTGGTGTACACGGGAGTGGTGCGCACACCGCTCATGGCACTGGCGCAAAAGATTCCCTTTGCCGGTCAGTTGACGAATGTTGCTGCCGAGTGTTTTGCGACCAGTGCGGATGTTTATACTTTAACGGGTGACTTGGCGCAGGCAGACAACATGGCAGAAACTGCAGATGGAGCAGAAAAGAGCATAGAAGCCAGTGCGCGTCGCATTGCACGAATGATAGGGCATGATGCGCTAGATGCACCTTTGTCAGCCTGGCATCATTTGGCTCATGCGTTCAAGCATGCGCAACTCAACCTCATCAAGCAAGCGGTATTTACTCAGATGTCCCAGCTAAAAGATTGTCGAAACCTATCTATCATAGGCGCGGGAGCGGGTGAGTTTATGGTCGGCGAGTTGGCAAGGCAATTAGGTGTTAAGTATGCATCGGCGAGTGATTTCATTCATGCAGAAAGCGATACGATAAAAAACAGGGCTAAAGTGAGCTTTCCAGCTTATGCAGTCGCTTGTTTGGGGCTTAAATCATGAGCTTGCTGCGGCACGAGTTAACTTACCACGCTGATAGTGCACGTTTGTTTGCTCGCATTGCACATCAGCCATGGGCAATGTTTTTAGATAGTGGCCAGATGATAAACCCTGCAACTGGCAAGCCGGGTAGCCAATACGGGCGATATGATATTTTGGTGGCAGATCCGATAATTACTTTTTCCACCCATGATGCACTGACCACAATCCATGCGCATGGGCAAACGCATACCTCATCAGAGGATCCATTTCAGTTGATTAAAAATGCGTTAGCCCCCTATCAGGTGGCATCATTGGATACCCCGCGTGATTTTCCATTTTCAGGGGGGGCGGTCGGTTATTTTGGCTATGATTTAGCGCGACGATTAGAAAAACTGGATTCTATTACGCAGGATGATAAAGCCATTGCTCAGATGCAAGTGGGTATTTACGACTGGGCCATAGTAATTGACCATCGCAATAAAACAGCACATTTGGTATCGCACGGCTTTGACGCTAAAACTCGTGAGCATTGGTCCGGGTTGTGCGCTTTGTTTGATACGCCCAATGAAACGCATGCAGTCATGGCTATAGAGTTTGAAATAACTTCTGCCGTAACTTCCAACATGAACAAAAAGGCCTATCAAACGGCTTTTAATGTCATACAACGTTATATTCATGCAGGTGACTGCTATCAAGTCAATCTTGCTCAGAGATTTTCAGCCAAAGCACGGGGTAATGGTTGGGTGGCATACCGTAAGTTGAGGGAAATAAGCCCTGCACCATTTATGGCCTATATGAATTTAGGCCATTTGCAGGTAATTTCAGGCTCGCCTGAGCGGTTTTTGCAAGTAGTGGATGGGCATGTTGAGACTCGCCCAATTAAGGGCACCAGACCGCGCGCTGATGATGTGGCGCTTGATCAGCAGTATGCAAAGGATTTGCAATCCAGCCTCAAAGATAAAGCTGAAAATCTAATGATTGTGGATTTATTGCGCAACGATATCAGCAAAAATTGTGAAATTGGCTCGGTGAAGGCGGATAAATTATTTCAGCTACAGAGTTTTGCCAACGTACATCATTTGGTGAGCATTGTGACTGGCGTGTTGCAACAAGGTAGAACTGCAATTGATTTGCTACGTGGTTGCTTTCCCGGGGGGTCTATTACCGGCGCGCCTAAATTAAGAGCGATGCAAATTATTGAAGAGCTGGAACCGAGTCGGCGTGGTGTTTATTGTGGTGTCATTGGTTATATTGGTTTTGATGGCAATATGGATACGAATATTGCCATTCGCACGGCGGTTTATGTTACTGCTGAAGGGGTTGCTGAAAGTGCTATTGAAGGTGAAATCAGCTTTTATGCCGGTGGTGGCATCGTTGCTGACTCTGACCTTGAAAAAGAGTATAGCGAGACATTGGACAAAGCTTCTGGCATGTTAAAGATGATGCAATTTTTCAATAAGGCAACCAGTTGATACTTATGATGGGCATTTTATGTGGGTGGTGAAATTAGGCGGCAGCTTGTTGGGGTCACCTGAACTTCCGCGCTGGCTGGAAACTTTAGTCAAAATTAGTGACGGCAAAGTGGTGATTGTCCCCGGCGGCGGGTTGTTTGCGGATGCGGTACGTGAGGCACAGCAACGTACGCATATTAGTGATGCAGTCGCACATGAGCTTGCGTTGTTGGCAATGGATCAATTTGGTTTATTGTTAGCAGGCATGAATGCCAACCTGGTCACGGCAAGTAGTGAGCTTGAAATTGCAGAGAGGGGCTGGCAACATCGCGGTATTGTTTGGCTACCGAGCAAAATGATTTTGGCTGATGATAATGTAGCTAAAAATTGGCAAGTAACCTCAGATAGTTTGAGTGCATGGTTAGCTAATAAAATTGGGGCAGAACAGTTGATTTTAGTTAAGTCTAAACTATTGGCGCCTTATCTGAAATCATCAGCTGTTTCACTTGAGACCTTAGTCGCAGAGGAGTTGATTGATGATGCTTTTGCTGACTTTTTCAGTGGTACGCGTTATCAATCCTGGATAGTGAGTAAATCCGATTACTGGCTATTCGAACAAGGTTTAAACCTGCGCCAACTGAGAGAAAACAGTGTTGCGGTGAGTAAAAGTATTGATGGTAGGTGAATGCCTTAAGGAAATACTGATTAAATCCTCATGACCACGCACATGAGGTTTGCGATAAATTTGTGTGCTTACGTATGTATGCTCCTTGGCTTCGTAGAATAACTACGACCTGCGTCGCACGCCTCGCAATCACCACAAATTTATTCGCAACGTGGCTCATGGTGATTTAATCAGTGCTTCCTTACATCTTAATCTGATTCAGATTTCTCAAATTTTCCGAAATGCAGCATAATCGTGGGAAGAATGAGCAGGTTGAGTATAGTGGATGTGACCAATCCGCCTACAATAATGGTTGCCATTGGACCTTCAATTTCACGCCCGGGTTGACCGCTCCCGATTGCCAGCGGCAATAGCCCCAGAGCGGTGACTAAGGCGGTCATTAAAATTGATGGGAGTCGTTCGGATGCGCCGCGGATGCAGGTTTCCAAACCCCAAACGCAGTTTTCTGCATCAATCAGGTGTTGGTAGTGCGATATCATCATGATGGAGTTGCGCAGGGTAATGCCGAATAGTGTGACAAAACCAACCAGTGAACCCAGTGAAATCCAGCCGCCGGTAAACATGACGGCGAGTACGCCACCAATCAGGGCGAAAGGTAAATTGGCAAAGGTGAGTAGCAGATTGCGCAGTCGCCCAAATGCAATATAAAGCATTAAAAATACGGTAACGCCCGCCAGCAGTGATTGCAGGATAAGCGCTTCTCTTGATTTGGCATTCGCTTCGGCCGCTCCGGTGAACTCTAAATAAGCCCCTTGGGAAAGCGCAAGGTCCGTGCTTAGCCGACTTTTAAGTTCGTCGGTAAAGGCGCCAATGTCTCGATCCACGACATTGGCAGTTACGGTCTGAATGCGTTTTGCACCGGCATGTAGTATTTTTGAGCGCCCGTTTTCCTGCACAATATCAGCAACATCACGCAAGCGTAATAATTTTCCTTCTGCGTTAAATAAAGGTAGGTTGCCTGCCTCCTGTACGTCGTCACGTGCTTCCAAATTCAGCAATACGCTCACGCCAATCACGCGGTTGCCTTGATACACCTGCGCGACCGGTACACCTTCGTAGGCGGCGCGAATGTTATCTAAAACGTCGGTGGGGTATAAGCCTAACCTTGCCATTTTTTCAGGGAGTAGTCGTATAACCAGTTGCGGCGTACCCGGGGGCGACTGTATCAATACATCGCTGGCCCCTTTTATACTGTTTACAATGCTGGCAATGGCGTTGGCATCGCGGTCCAGCGCATCCAAATCCTGGCCATAGATGTTGATAACGGTTGAGGCGGCATAACCCGAGATAGTCTCTTCAATACGTTCAGTCAGGAAGGTATTGATGGCGAAATTTACACCCACGAAACCGGCTTCTGCTTTCCCGTCACCGTCCCTATCGATTTTTTCACCTGCCAGATTCTCTCTGATTTCATCGAGAATACGCCGTTGTTCCTGACCGGCAATAGCGCCGATTTCAATTTCAAATTCGCTGTAATGTGTGCCAAAAGTATCGGCGCCATTAGGTGCGCGCCCAACCCACTGCGTAACAGATTTAACGCCATCGATGTTGCGTATTACTGCGGAGACTTTTTTGCCGATTCGCAAAGATTCCTGCTCCGACGTGCCCGGTACAGCGGTCATGTGCATGACGTAATGCCCTTCATGCAATGCCGGAATAAATTGATTTTTGAATAAAGGCAGTGTGCCTAACCCAATTGCAATGAACATAAAGCTGGCGGCAAGGGTTGCTTTGTAATGGGCTTCAATTTTGAGCAGTGAATTTACGTACCATTTCTTAATAATACGTATTAGTGGTGGGTCTGCTGATTCCAGCTTGGCATTCCCTAACAGTAAATAACAAAGTGTCGGTGTCAGCGTTAACGCCACTAATAAAGAGGCAAGAATGGCAGCAATATAAGCGAGGCCTAATGGCGCAAACAGTTTGCCGGCTACGCCACCCAAGGTCAGTAGCGGCATAAATACCAGTGCCACAATAATGGTTGCATAGACTACCGAGCTACGCACTTCCATAGAGGCATTAAAGACAACGCGATGTGTCGGTAGCGGCAGGGCCAGCGTACGATTTTCACGCAGACGCCTGAATATATTTTCAGTATCAATAATGGCATCGTCTACCACTTCACCTAGCGCAATAGCCAAGCCGCCAAGTACCATGATGTTTAATCCAATGTTGAAGTGGCTCAGTACCACAATAGCAGTGAGCAATGAAAGTGGAATGGCGGTTGCCGAAATAAACGCAGTGCGTGCGTTGAATAAAAATAGAAAGAGTACGGTGATGACTAAAATTGAACCAATTAAAATATCGGTCCGTACACCTTTAATGGCGACTTCGATAAAATTAGCTGGTCTGAACAAACCTTCATGTAAGGTCATGTTTTCAGTAGCCAAGCCGGGTTTTAGCTCTTGCAGTGCTTTTTCAATGGCCTGCGTTACTCCGTGCGTATTGGCGCCAAGCTGACTTTGTATGGAAAGGTACACGCCGGTTTCTTCGTTGATGGCGGCAGCACTGATGGATGGGGCTGTGCCCTCAACTACTTGTCCAATGTCGCCTAATCTAATGGTTTGTCCATTTTTATGCAGCAGTGTGACCTGTGCCAGTTTCTCCGGTGATGTAGACTGCCCTTCAGTATTGATGATAATGCGCTGATTTTTATTCTCAATAAAACCATTGCCACGCACCCCGGTAGCTTTTTTAACGGCTTCTTCTATTTGAATCAATGAGATGCCATAACGAATCATCTTTTCCGGGTCAGCTTGCACTTGAAATTGCCGTATTTTTCCGCCAAATACATTCACATCAGCTACGCCCGGAATCGCAAGTAAATGCGGCACGATCACCCAATCGACAAAAGTGCGAATTTCAGTGAGGTTACGTGTCTTTGAGGTTAAACCAACCCCCAGCACCGTGCTGGCGGAAGAGGTAAGTGGTGTAATGTTGGGTGTGATGCCCAGGGGCAATTTGTTGGTGAGTGTAGATAGACGCTCGGCAATCACTTGCCGATTGCGATAAATGTCAGTGCCTTCATCAAAAATAATAGTAACGATTGATAAGCCTGGTATGGATTGCGAGCGCATGCTTTCAATCCCCACGGCGCCTGCGATGCTGGTTTCAATTGGCTGCGTCACCAAACTTTCTACCAGTTCAGCTGACAAACCGGGTGATTCAGTCTGGATAATGATTTGTGTGGGTGAGAATTCAGGGAATACATCCAAATTGCTACGGGTGAGACTGTATAAGCCATACAGCACTACCAGCGTGGTCAGACCGATAATAACGCCACTGAAACGGATAGAAAAACGGACTAAAGCCGACATCATGGCGATTTAATCCTCGTTCTCGTTAGTAATTTGCGACTTAAATTCTTCGGACAGCAACAATTGTGCGCCACTTGTGACGATGTGGTCATTCGCTTTTAGTGACCCTTGATAAAACCATCCGTTTTCGACTTCAATATCGGTATTGATTGGCAATCGGCTAAATTTATCATTGCCCGACTTTTGATATACCCAAGGTTTTCCTGCATACCAAATAATGGCGGAATTTGGGATAAGTACGCCATGACTGATTTCCCCAGAGGTGGCGCTCAGGGCATTGACTTGCATGCCAGTGCGTAGCTCAGTGGTTTTGGCGTGGTAGAAATAGGTTTTGCCTTGAATGGTGGAATTGCTGATGGGCGCACGCGAAATATAGTGTGCGCGAATGGTGTGAGAGGGCGCGGCAGTGGGCGCAATCATGATGCTGCTATTCTCACGTGGTTCAGTCGCATCAAACGGCAAGGTGGTTTGAATCAGCACCTCTTTATTACTAATCAGATTTTGTAGCAAGTCGCTGGTATTTTGAGGGAGAGCGTGCTTGGTGAGCGCCTCGCCCCAAGTTTGTCGCATGCTGTCAGCGATGTTTTTGGCGCTGGAGACAGCCGCCGCAATTTTCGCTTCATCTGCTTTTACATTGGCAGCAGCAGTGGCGACGACTTTGTCTGATACATTTTTGTCATCTTGATTCAGTGCCTGTAAACGAGAGTGCTCCTGTTGGTTTTGTGCTAATGAGGTATGCAAGATTTGGATGTCAGACTGGACGGCTAAATAACGGGTGCGTAGGTCAATTAGACTGTCTATGCTCATTACGCTGCCATAAGTGCTGATGCTGGCTTGGTGAGTGCTGGCTTGAATGGCGCTTGTTTTAATTTCACTTTGCACTTGCGTAGCTGTGCTCGCTGTGATGATGGTGAGCCCTTCTTGATTGCTCACGCGGTTGGGAGTTTCAATCTCTTCTTCCGATTGCTGGGTCAGCGCTTCAAATTCATCTTTGCCGGAAAATACTAACACCCAAAACAAGATAACGATTAAAAATGCTTGCAAGCCGATGATAATGACTGATTTACGATTCATTTTTTGTTGACCCCATCACGCTTTCACTTAATTTATTGCCGCTTGTTTTTGCGGCTGTTGTAATGCGTTTTCTAACTGGTTAAGGGCAGTTTTAAGTTGAAAATGCGCTAACGCGACATTTCTTTCTGCAACGACCTCTTCCAGTTTAACGTACGTTAACTCCAGCCGATCAATTTCTCCCGCTGACAATTTACGTGCCATGCGTTGGGTGTGGTTTTGCTGTTGTTGGTATAGTGTTGCCTGTTGTTCTAGCACTTGTCTCGCTTGTGCAAGCTTGGCATTGGCGGTGTCGGCCTCTGCGATAACCGTGTTCTGCAAAGCTTCAAATTGAGCAGCCTCTATCTCGCGTAATTGAGTGGCTTCAGCAATGGCTAATTTATTTTTATTTAACAACGTGAGTAAGCCTGACAAGCCAAGTGACCATATTTTGTCACCAAATTCATAGGCATAGCCTGGGCTAATGATCAGGTCTGGATACTGCTTGGCTATTTCCAGTTTTAATTTGGCTTCAGCAGCGGCATAGCGTTCAAGTGATATACGAATGTCCAAGCGGTTTAACAGCGCCGCCGCATTAAGATTTTCAGGAGCTGTTCGGATGTGGTTTGGCATCTTGTATGAATCGTGCGCCAAGGGCATGGTCTCTAGTTTGCGTAATGGCAATCCTGAATGGTTTGCTAATTTAGATAGTAAAACCAACTTGTTTTGTTGATGGGCATTTAATTTGGCAGTAATGGTTTGAAGTTGAAGGGTTGCTGTACTTAATTCAAGGTTTGACGCCGCGCCTAAGCTAATGCGTTTTTGATAGATAGCGACAATTTCTTGCCAATAGGCTTGTTCTTTAGACAGCAGATAGATTTGTTGCTGATTAAATTGATATTCATACAGCGATTGCGCTACTTGATTCCGTAATTGCCATGCGACTTGTGCAACTTCAAGTTTAGCCGCTTGTGATAGGTGGCTGGCATTTTCAATGCGAATAGCACGTTTATTGGCAGTCTCGATGGGTATATCTATGCTTAGCCCGAAAGCATACGGACTTACGTCGTTGTTTGTATTGCTGCTATGCGCAAGGTGGCCATTGAGGGTGGGTGCGGCTTTTTCTGCGGCAGTCAGTTGGGCAGATTCCGCGGCGCGCCATTGCGCACGCGCTACGTCTAGGCTCGGGTGAAAAAATAGGGCGCAGAATGTTAGCTCATCCACGCCCCATTGTTGAATCGGCAAACGCTCGGGCAAGTAGCCATGGTTGATTAAAAATTGATGAAATTGTGCGCTATCAGGATTTTTATTTTCAATTTTTGCGGCAATGATGTCTGTGCTAACAGGTTTTGCCGTGTATTGTTGAAAGCCACAGGTGACTAGAAAAATGGGTAAGCAGGCGAACAGAGTATTTCTGTAGTTTAATTTCGAGCCAGAATTTGATTTTGAATTAGTTTCGGTTTGCTTGGTCAAGGCTGATTTAATCGAAATCAAAAGTTTAATTGTAATCATACGGCTGGCTAATTTTTAGATTGAATGGCTGGTTGCGGAAAGTAGCGTATCTGGTTTATTCAGCAATCTCGGCATGCACAGCATTTAAGGCATCCTGTAAAGTTTCTTCGCTCAAGTTGTTGATGGAAGTTGCCAGCAGATCCGCCGCTTCTACGGTAGAGATTGGTAAATCATGGCTATCCATTTCAGCAATCAGGCCGGCAGCTATGCCGGTCACTTTTAGCAATGCCTGGCGCTCGCGCATTAGAAGCTCCAGCTCGGAGCGTAGCATATTGACTTCATTTTGATTGATTGTGTGCGGCATAATGGCTCAACTTTGGAATGATTAGGAAATGTTTTGTAAAGATTAGCACTATTTTACAACCGCTGTCTGCTCTCTGTTGGGTATTACGAGAATAAAAGTAGTGCTTTTTTATTTATGTCTTTTCTGATTATTAAAAGTTGAGATACAATAACGGATTACCTGAACGACTAAGTTTTTTCAAGTCGTACACTACCTGCGAGAGTGGCGGAATTGGTAGACGCACTGGATTTAGGTTCCAGCGCCGTAAGGCGTGAGAGTTCGAGTCTCTCCTTTCGCACCAACCTTACTTTAAATAGCATATCTACGGGGATGTTCATGATGAGCACCTGCTTGTGGTTTGCAGTTAAGAATTTAGGAATTACCGCATGGCTCTGAATGTTGAAACTCTCAGTAAACTCGAACGTCGAATCACAATCAGCGTTCCACTCCAGCCACTAGAGGCGCAAATCAATCAACGATTAAACCAGATTTCACGCACGGCGAAATTTTCTGGCTTTAGACCTGGCAAAGCTCCCATGGGCTTGGTGGGTCAGCATTACGGCAATCAAGTGCGTGATGAGGTTTACTCGGCCGCAGTTGAAAAAAGCTTTGGTGATGCAGTTGATGAAAATAAATTACGCGTTGCGGGCTTTCCTAACATTGAGCACAAACCATTTGATGCAGCGTCTGAAATCCTAGAGTACACCGCAACATTTGAAGTGTTTCCTGAAGTCACTTTAGGTGATTTGTCGAAAGTTAAAATTGAGCGTCCGGTCATTGAAGTGGCTGATGCCGATGTTAAGAAAACCTTAGACGTTTTAGTAAAGCAGCGTGTAAGTTTTGAGCCTGTTAAACGCGCTGCTAAAAAAGGTGATCGCATTAACGTTACCCTTAAAGCCTCCATTGATGGCAAGGAAGTTGAGTCTACTGGCGATACTGGCATTGATTTGGTGTTGGGCGAAATTGGCCGCGTTGCATCTTTTGATGAGCAATTGGCAGGCGGTAAAGCGGGCAGTACAAAGCAGTTTGAAATTACTTATCCGGCAGATCATAACCCGGAGCAACTCGCTGGAAAAACAGTAGGTTACGAAGTAACCTACGTGAGCGTTTCACAACCTAAGCTCCCCGAAATTGACGCTGACTTTGCAAAAAGTTTAGGTGTCGAAGATGGCGACGTTGAGAAAATGAAAGCGGAAATCACTGAAAGCTTGAAGCAGGAAGTGGCGAAGCGCGTCAGTGCAAAATTAAAAGAACAAGCGTTCCAAGCCTTGGTAGACGGTGCTGATTTTGAAATTCCACGCGTGTTGTTGGGTACTGAAATCAATCGCATGATGCAAACCACAGAGCAAAATCTAAAACAACGTGGTGCGGATCTGGGCAATATCAAACTTGAACCGGCGATGTTTGAAGATCAGGCAAAACGTAGCACCAAATTACGTTTAATTCTAGGCGAGATAATTAACACAAATGGCTTGCACGCAAGTGCAGACCAGGTTCGCGCGATGGTTGACGTGTTCGCGCAAAGTTTCGAGCGTCCTGCAGATGTGGTGACTTGGTACTATGCGGACCCTAAACGTTTGGACGAACCTGCAGCGTTGGCGACAGAAGAAAACGCGGTCAGCTGGATATTGTCAAAAGTTAAAGTAAGCGATAAAAAAGTTAAGTTTGACGATTTAATGGGAAATGCTTAAATGAACAACTCGTTGCAGTCACACACACCGTATGATCTAACCCCCAGAAGCTTGGGTTACATCCCAATGGTGATTGAACAAAGTGGCCGTGGCGAACGTTCTTATGATATTTATTCACGGCTACTTAAAGAGCGCGTTATATTTTTGGTTGGCCCAGTCAATGACATGAGCGCTAATTTGGTGGTCGCACAGTTGCTGTTTTTAGAAGCCGAGAATCCAGACAAGGATATTTCCCTGTATATCAATTCTCCAGGTGGGTCGGTGACTGCCGGCATGTCAATTTATGACACCATGCAGTTTATTAAGCCAGATGTGAGTACGTTGTGCATTGGTCAAGCCGCAAGTATGGGCGCATTCCTGTTGGCGGCGGGCGCTAAAGGTAAGCGCTTTAGTCTGCCAAATTCACGCGTGATGATTCATCAGCCTTCAGGTGGCTTCCAAGGTCAGTCCAGCGATATTGAAATTCATGCGAAAGAAATCTTGTATTTGCGGTCAAAGCTAAATGATATATTGGCTCACCACACGGGTAGAACTTCTGCAGAAATAGACCGCGATACCGAGCGCGATAATTTCATGAGTGCTGAGCAATCTGTTGCGTATGGCATGATTGATAAAGTGATTGGCAACCGTAACGAAGCTGCATAAGTGGCACTTTAAATAGGACATAATTGATGGCAACTAAAGCCGACGACAATAAATTACTTTATTGTTCATTTTGTGGCAAAAGCCAACATGAAGTAAAAAAACTGATTGCAGGCCCCTCGGTGTTTGTTTGCAACGAGTGTGTTGATTTGTGCAACGACATCATCAAAGAAGAAGTTCAGCGCACAGACGGTTTGAAATCTACAGAAACCAGTCTGCCCACACCTCAAGAAATATGCAAAATTTTAGACCAGTACGTGATTGGTCAAACCCAAGCTAAGAAAAATCTAGCGGTAGCGGTATATAACCATTACAAACGCTTAGGGCATAACAATCTTTCTAGTGGCGGACAAAAAGACGAAGTTGAAATTGCCAAAAGCAATATATTGCTGATTGGTCCAACCGGCTCAGGTAAAACGCTATTGGCACAAACTTTAGCGCGATTGCTGGACGTGCCCTTTGTGATGGCGGATGCAACGACGCTGACAGAAGCCGGTTACGTGGGTGAAGATGTAGAAAATATCATGCAAAAACTGCTGCAAAAGTGTGATTATGACACCGAAAAAGCGCAGCGTGGCATCGTTTATATTGATGAAATTGACAAAATCTCTCGCAAATCAGACAACCCCTCTATTACGCGCGATGTGTCTGGTGAAGGCGTGCAGCAAGCCTTGCTAAAACTCATTGAAGGCACTGTTGCTTCAATTCCGCCTCAGGGTGGTCGTAAGCATCCTGGTCAAGAGTTTGTACAAATTGATACCACAAATATTTTATTTATATGTGGCGGGGCATTTGATGGCCTAGAAAAAGTGATTCGCCTGCGTTCTGAAAAAGGCGGCATCGGTTTTGGCGCAGAGGTGAAAAGCAAAGCCGATATTCGCGAAGTGGGCGCAGTATTGCGTGATGTAGAGCCGGAAGACCTGATTAAATTTGGGCTTATTCCTGAGTTTATCGGCCGCTTGCCAGTGGTGGCTACGCTGGAATCATTGGATGAAGCCGCGCTGATGACCATTCTCACTGAACCCAAAAACGCATTGACTAAACAATACATCAAATTGTTTAAGATGGAAGGTGTGGATTTAGAGTTTAGAGAATCTGCTTTGTTGCTCATTGCCAAAAAAGCGCTGGAGCGTAAAACTGGCGCGCGTGGGTTGCGTTCCATCATGGAACATGCGCTGCTGGAAATCATGTATGAGCTGCCTTCGCTTGCTAATTTAAGTAAAGTTGTCGTGGATGAAGGTGTTGTTCGCGGCGACACACCACCCATCCTGATCTATGAAGACAAGCCTGCTGACGTAGCAGTCGGCTAATCATTTCTTTTTACTAAAAATCCCAGTTTGATCGTTTGATTCGAGTTATTAAACTGGGATTTTTGAGGCTATCGGCCTCACAAAATTTGATCTATCATCCGCTCCTCAAATTTGAGATACTCGTTAAATTTCTTTCAAACATATCAATTCAAGTCGCTAAATTAGTGCTTAAATGTTAACTTATACTTGAACTGCTAAGAATTAACCCCATCACAGGTATGTAGGCGTTTCCGACTTAACTCTTCAGCTTAATTTTGAGGTCGCTATTCATGACACAATCATTATCTTCATACCATCCAGATAGCGGTTTATTGCCGCTTTTGCCCTTGCGCGATGTCGTGGTGTACCCGCATCTGGTGATTCCTCTTTTTGTTGGACGTTCAAAATCCGTAAAAGCGCTTGAGCTTGCCTCTGAAGGCAATAAGCAGATTTTATTAGTGGCACAAAAATCAGCCAATAAAGATGACCCCATCGCCAGTGATTTACATGAAGTCGGTACCGTGGCTACTGTGTTGCAGATGCTGAAACTGCCAGATGGTACGGTTAAGGTATTGGTGGAGGGTGTGCAGCGCGCCCGCGTGAGTGATTTTACTGAAACAGAAGAGTGTTTTGCTGCGCGTGCAGAGCTTATTGCTGAATCAGTGAGCGATGTAGAGATACAAGCTCTAATGCGTACTGTATTTGCGCAGTTTGACCAATATGTCAAATTGAACAAAAAGATTCCGCCGGAGATTTTAACTTCATTAGCGAGTATCGATGAAGCTGGGCGTCTGGCAGACACGATAGCCGCGCACTTGACATTGAAACTCGAAGAAAAGCAAAAAATACTCGAAATGTTTGATGTTGCAGCGCGTTTAGAGCATTTGCTGCGCTTAATGGAAGGTGAAATTGATATTCTGCAGGTTGAGAAGCGCATCCGTGGTCGTGTAAAGCGCCAAATGGAAAAAACACAGCGTGAATATTACTTGAATGAACAAGTCAAAGCGATTCAAAAAGAACTTGGCGAGCAAGATGAAAATGCTGAAATGGATGAGCTTGAAAAGCGCATTGATGCAGCGCATATGCCTAAAGAGGCACTTGCCAAAGTTTCAAGTGAGCTGAAAAAATTAAAGCTGATGTCGCCGATGTCTGCTGAAGCGTCCGTGGTACGTAATTACATTGATACGCTCATCAATTTGCCATGGAAGAAAAAGACCAAAATCAGCAAAGATTTAGTTAAGGCCGAGGCGGTGCTGGATGATGACCATTACGGCTTGGATAAAGTTAAAGAGCGCATTGTTGAGTATCTTGCTGTGCAGCAACGGGTTGATAAAATCAAGGCGCCAATTTTGTGCCTGGTTGGTCCTCCTGGTGTAGGTAAAACCTCGCTTGGACAAAGTATCGCCAAAGCGGTTAATCGCAAGTTTGTGCGTATGGCCTTAGGTGGCGTGCGTGATGAATCCGAGATTCGTGGGCACAGACGCACCTATATTGGCTCCATGCCGGGTAAGATTCTGCATGGCATGACCAAAGTGGGGGTTAGGAACCCATTGTTCTTGCTTGATGAAGTGGATAAATTAGGTCAGGATTTTAGAGGTGACCCATCTTCAGCGCTGCTAGAAGTGTTGGATCCTGAGCAAAACCATACATTTTCCGATCATTATGTTGAAGTTGAGTACGATTTATCTGATGTTATGTTTGTTGCAACGGCAAATTCAATGAATATTCCTGCGCCTTTGTTAGATCGCATGGAAATCATCAATCTGTCGGGCTACACAGAGGATGAAAAAGTAAATATCGCAATGCGTTATTTGCTGCCTAAGCAAATTAAATTGCATGGACTGAAAGATCATGAAGTTCATGTCGGCGAAGCCGCTATCCGCGATATTGTGCGTTTTTATACGCGTGAAGCCGGGGTGCGCAGATTGGAGCAGGAAGTTGCCAAAGTTTGTCGAAAAGTAGTAAAGGATCTGCTGACTTCAAAAGCAAAGCAAGGCGCTACAGCTGCTAAAAAGATCAATGTCACCCCCAGAAATCTGGACAAATATTTAGGTGTGCAGCGTTATGATTACGGAGTGGCTGCCAAAGAAAACCAGGTGGGGCAGGTGACCGGCTTGGCATGGACATCGGTTGGGGGCGAGCTGTTGACGATTGAAGCTGTATTGTTACCAGGTAAAGGTAAAACGACAACGACAGGTAAGCTTGGTGATGTCATGAAAGAATCAACACAAGCTGCCATGAGTGTGGTTCGTAGCCGCGCAAACCGTCTTGGTATTGCCGATAACTTTTATGAAGCGCACGACATTCATATTCACTTTCCTGAAGGAGCGACTCCCAAGGATGGTCCAAGTGCCGGCATCGCGATTACAACAGCGCTGGTTTCCATTCTTACCGGAATCCCGGTGCGTGCAGACGTGGCAATGACGGGTGAAATTACATTAAGAGGTGAAGTGCTGCCGATTGGCGGGCTTAAAGAGAAGTTATTGGCAGCGCACAGAGGCGGAATAAAAACAGTACTCATCCCACAACAAAACGTTAAGGATTTGGCAGACATTCCAGAGAACATCAAAAATCATTTGGATATTCATCCGGTGCGATGGATAGACGATGTGCTGTCTCTCGCATTAGCTTCAAAACCAGAGCCGTTGCCAGAAATGACCGATATTAAAGATAATGTTGAAAAAGAAGTGCAAGTTACTGATAAATCGAAGGAAAGTGCATCAGCAACAGTGGATGCAACAAAACATTAAAAAATAAGTGCGCTGTCAAGCGCATAAAAGCTTGACACAGCCTTTGTTGGCTTATAAAGTTACTAGGGGAATTTATTCCCAGCTATTTACCGAAAGTCTTTATTTAATAAAAGTTAATAAACCTTGAGAGGGAGTCACACGTGAATAAATCAGAACTGATTGACGGAATTGCAAGTGCTGCAGGTATTTCTAAAGCTGCTGCTGGTCGTGCATTAGATGCAACAACAGCTGCTATTACAAAAGCAATGAAAAAGGGCGATTTAGTAACATTAATTGGCTTTGGTACATTTTATGTAGGTAAACGTGAGGCTCGTAATGGCCGTAATCCACGTACGGGTGAGACAATTAAAATTAAAGCTGCAAATTCTCCTAAATTTAGGGCTGGTAAAGCACTCAAAGATGCTGTAAACTAGCGTTTTCGTTGGTTAAGCAGGGTGCTTAGCTCAGTTGGTAGAGCGTCGCCCTTACAAGGCGAATGTCAGCGGTTCGACCCCGTTAGCACCCACCAGAAACCAACGATAATGTTTTAGTGACTAAGCCGTTTCTAATTTTATAAATTTAGAGTGCTGGTAGTTTGAGCACTCTTTATTTTTGTAAAAAATTATTGCAAAGTAATGATTTATATTTAGAGGCGCAAATTTTAAATACGTATTATGTAATCAACAATACGTTAGTGTTAAGGAGTGGTAGTTCAGTTGGTTAGAATACCGGCCTGTCACGCCGGGGGTCGCGGGTTCGAGTCCCGTCCACTCCGCCAAATAAAAAAGCGAGTCTTCGGACTCGCTTTTTTTATTTGTATTTTAATTATCTTAATGTTGTAAGTTGCAGTCCTAATATAACGCGTAAAACTTGTGATATATTAGTCGCGATTTTAGTTTGCAATAGTTATCTATCACTGCTTGCAAAGCTTTTACTGATGAGTGAATATTTAAGAAGAGAATTTTATGTTAGATAGTATCCGTTCTGTAGCGCAAGGTTGGGTTGGTAAAGCATTATTGGCTTTAATTACGATTCCTTTTGCCTTATTTGGTATTGACTCTTATTTGAGTCAAGCCGGGAATAATGCCGCGATTGCTAAGGTTAATGGCAGTGAAATATCCGTTCAGGCCTATTCAAATGCTTTGCAAAATATACGTAATCGTATGCAAGCAGAAGGTAAAGTTGATCAGGCGCAGCTAGATAGCCCGGAAGTTAAATCAATGGTGTTGGATCAGCTCATCAATCAACAATTACTCAACGAAGAAATTAAACAGGCAAATTATGCGATTAGTGAAACGCAATTAGTGACCTACATCACCAGTATGCCAAATTTCCAGAAAGAGGGTAAGTTCTCACAGGACTTATACGATCAGTTATTACAACAAAACAACATGACACCCGCAAAATTCGAAGCGGAAATGCGTGCAGATTTGTTGGCACAACAGGCTCAGGACGGCATAGCTAAACTAGGTTTTATTTCGAACGCGCGTGCTGATAATACCTTGATGCTGCTTAATCAAAAGCGTCAGGTAACGGTATCTGAAATTAAAACCAAAGATTTTGTCAATCAGGTAAAGATTGACCCGGCACAAGTTAAAGCCTATTACGAGCAGCATAAAGATAAGCTTCGCGTGCCAGAGCAAGTGAAAATTGAATTCTTACTATTTTCAGCCAGCAGTTTGATCCCAACGATCAAAGTTGATGATGATGAAGTGAAAAAGTTTTATGATGAAAATGCATCTAAATTCCAAGGTAATGAACAAAGGCGTGCCAGCCATATCTTGATTGGCTCTGGAGCTAATGCGACGCCTGAGCAGAAACAGGAAGCAAAAGCTAAGGCGGAAGCGCTGTTAGCTACCATCAAAAAGAATCCAAAATCATTTGAAGAATTGGCGATTAAGAACTCACAAGATCCTGGATCAGCTGTCAAAGGTGGCGATTTAGGTAGCTTTGGCCGTGGGGCTATGGTGAAGCCATTTGAAGCAGCGGCTTTTAGTATGAAGGTTAATCAAGTGAGTGATTTGGTAGAATCTGAATTCGGTTACCACATCATTAAAGTTACCGAAATTACCGGTCAAGGTTCTGATTTTAACAGCCTGAAACCTCAAATTAAGGGTGATGTCATGTACCAAAAAGCACAGGCAGCATTTGCTGAAAAAGCAGAGGGTTTCAGTAATATCGTTTATGAGCAATCGGGTAGTTTGCAACCGGCTGCCAAGGCGTTCGGTGGGCAAGTGCAATCGTCTGACTGGCTGACTCGTGAAGATGGGATAAAGTTCTTTAAGAATAACGATAAAATCATGAGCCTGATTTTTTCTGCAGAATCTCTGAAAGACCGTCGTAACACCGAGGCGATAGAGGTTTCACCTAACAATCTTGTTTCTGCGCGCGTTGTTGATTATAAGCCATCTGCACCAAAGAGCTTTGATGATGTGAAAGCGGGGATTGAAGAGTTGCTGAAACTGGAAGCCGCAGCAAAGTTGGCAGTGAAAACAGGTGACGCAGCACTAAAAAGTTTACGCGAAGGTAAGGTGGTAGAAGGGGTCAATTGGATTCCTGAAGTCATCGTTGACCGTAAAAATGCACAGGGTTTAACGCAATTGGCAATGACGCAGATTTTCAAAACGGATATTAGCAAACTACCCGCTTATTCGGGTTTGGCTGACAGCAAACAAGGTTATTTGCTGGTTAAAGTGATTGGTATTGATACATCAGCGGCCACTGATGAGGCGGTTGTAAAAACGATGAAGTCTGAACTCGGCGCCGCCTTGGAGAGTGAATATCTTGCGGCCTATAAGCAATCATTGCGTGAAAAAGCCAAAATTAAAGTCAATCAAAGATTGTTGTTAGATAACTCGACAAACTAAATGATCGCGAACTAGCGATTATTCGCGGCACAATAAAAAAGGCACCAAGGTGCCTTTTTTATTGTGCTAGTGACTGGGCTAAGCCCGGCTAGTCAATGACTCCAGCGGCAGTAATATTCATACCACCATCTACATATGTAATTTCACCGGTAATGCCTGAAGCTAAATCACTGCAGAGGAAGGCTGAAGCATTACCGACTTCTTCGATGGTGACGTTACGACGTAACGCAGCATGTTTCTCATTAAAGCCTATCATTTTGTCAAAGTCGGCAATACCTGACGCCGCCAGCGTTTTTATCGGGCCGGCAGACACCGCATTTACGCGGATGCCACGTGGGCCCAGGCTTTGTGCTAAATAGCGTACATTGGCCTCTAAACTCGCTTTAGCAACTCCCATGACATTGTAGTTGGGCATAGTACGTTCTGCACCCAAATAGCTCAGTGTGAGCAGGCTACCTTTACGCCCCGCCATCATTGGATAGGCAGCTTTTGCCAACGCAGAAAAGCTATAGGAGCTGATGTCATGCGCGATACGGAAGTATTCACGATTAACTGCGTCCAGATAATCGCCATCCAAGGCTACTTTTGGCACGAATGCAAGTGAGTGTACCAGTGAATCCAGACCATCCCAGTGTTTAGCCAGGGCAGGGAAGAGGGCGTCAATTTGCGCATCTTCAGCCACATCGCACGGTAGTACAATTTTTGAATCAAAGTCAGCAGCCAAGTCGGCAACTCGTTTTTCATGTTTGTCGAGTTGATAGGTGAAAGCGAGTTCGGCGCCTTCACGTTTCATGGCAGCAGCAATGCCGTAAGCGATTGAGCGGCTACTTAACAAGCCCGCGATGAGTACTTTTTTACCAGCTAAAAATCCCATAGTTGTTTCCTATTGTTTTGAATTGGAGCGAGTTGATACCAACGTTTTTAATTACCGTGCCCACTGCGTGGGTCTAGTGCGTCACGTAAGCCTTCGCCGAGTAGATTATACCCCAACACCGTGATTAAAATAGCTAATCCAGGAAACAGCGATAGCCACCAGGCAAACTGAATATAGTCTTTACCGTCAGTGAGAATGTTTCCCCATGAGGCTTGCGGCGCCTGTACACCAAGACCTAAAAAGCTCAACCCTGATTCCATTAGCACTGCGCCCGCAACACCAAGCACTGCGCTGACGATGATAGGTGTCAGGCTGTTGGGGAGTAAATGGGTGAAAATCAAACGCACATCTTTTGCACCCAAGGTGCGTGAGGCGGTGACAAACTCACGTTCACTCAAACTTAAAAATTCTGCGCGCACGAGTCGCGTAACGCCCATCCACGAGGTGAGTCCGATCACAATCATGATGTTGATGATGGAGGGTGTTAGAAACGCGATGACTGCCAATATCAAAAAAAAGCTTGGAATGGAGAGCATGACATCTACCAGGCGCATGATGAAAGTATCTACCCAGCCTCGATAAAAACCAGCGATTGCGCCCAGCAGAATGCCAATGGCAGTGGATATACCTACGGCAACTAAACCGACTAATAGTGAAATACGCCCACCGTGCAGCATCCGGCTTAGCACGTCGCGTCCCAATCCGTCGGTGCCCATCCAGTGTTGGGCAGTAGGCTCAAGCAATATGGCTTTTACGTTGATATCGTTGGGGTCGTATGGCGCAATTAACGGCGAGAGCATGGATAATAAAAATACCAGCACGATAATGATGAAGCCCGCCAATGCGAGCGGGTTGGAGAGGGCTTTTTTGAACAGGTTATTATTCAACTTTAACCCCTTGCCACGCCGCGTCGTACGCGCGGATCTGCCCATGCGTAGGCGACATCTGCAAGCAAGTTGCCTACCAGTGTGAGTGCGGAACCGATGGTGAGTATGCCCATGATCACCGGGAAGTCGCGCATGAGGACAGCATCATAAAATAATTTGCCCATGCCCGGAATGGCGAAGATGGTTTCTGCAATCACCGAGCCGCCAATTAAGCCCGGGATAGATAAGCCAACAATGGTAATGAGCGGCAGCAGTGCATTACGCAGGGCATGCGTGTAAATTACGCTATGTTCATTCAGACCTTTGGCGCGCGCGGTGGTAATGTAATCTTGTTGCAGTACATCCAGCATGCCATTTTTAACAAATAGCGTGATGCCTGCCAAGCCGGTTACAGAAGGAATCACAACCGGTAAAAATAAATGGCTTAATGAGTCTTTGAGCCTGCCCCAAGTGTCTAATGATTCGTAATTCAGGCTATGCAGCCCAGAGATGGGAAGCCAGTTGTTTGCTACGCCCAACCAATACATTAACAGCAGTGATAGCCAAAATCCTGGGATGGAGAAGCCGATAAAATTAAATAGGGTAATAGACCTATCCTGCCAGCCAAGGTACTTGCGTGCTGCCAGAATGCCCAATGGGATAGCCAATAGCAGCGTGATGGCTAACCCAAGCAAGTTAATCATTAAAGTAATGGGCAAGGCCTCTTGAATAAGGCCTTTAGTGACATTGCCATCTTTATCTGTTGTTTGCCAAAATACTGGTTTTTGGTGGCTTGCGAATGATTTGCCAAAGTCGAGAGTGGCCATACGTTTGAGCCATAAGCCATATTGAATAATCACAGGTTTATCCAGGTGATACATTTCACGTAGTTTTTGCCGTGATTCTTCACTGGCTTTTGGATTAAAAGCCGCTTCATTGTTAGTGATGTCACCGGGAGCCAGGTGCATGATGAAAAATGAGATAAGGCTAATACCTATCAGCATCGGAATCATCCACAACACACGTTTAATCAGGTATTTCAGCATGGTTAATGGGTACTTATTTCATTTCTGCGTAACGGTGCCGGAATATACCATTCCTGTGAATTGTGGCCGATGCCGGCTGGTGGCGCAGGATCATCGATGCCTTTTACACGCTTATTGATGGCGGTTAAGCCATAACCAGCGGACAGGTAAACAATGGGGCTGTCTTCTAACAATACCCGTGCGAATTCATGGTAAATTTTCATGCGTTTATCAGGATTAAGCTCCAATCGCCCCTGCTCTAAAAGCTGATCAACCGTGGGGTTGTTGTAGCCTATAAAGTTAAACTGTCCAGGGGCTTGTTGGCTGGAATGCCAAATATTATATTGGTCAGGATCCAGCCCTAAGCCCCAGCCCAGCACCACTACGTCAAAATCGCCTGTTTTAATAAAGCGGCTAATAAAGCTTGCCCATTCAATTGCACGGATTTTGACATCAATGCCGACCTCTTTGAGTCTGCGTTGAATTAACACCGCTGATTTTTCACGCTCCTTATTTTGATTGGTGACGATTTCAAAAGCAAAGGGTTTGCCATCGCGCTCAAGGATGCCATCGTTGTTGCTATCTGTAAAGCCGGCTTCTTTAAGTAGGGCTTTGGCTTTTGTCGGATCATAAGGATAGGGCGTGAGAGCAGGGTTGCTCCAGCGCGTACCTGGTTTGTAAGGTGACGCGATATTGATCCCCAAGCCTAAGTAAACGCCGTCAATAAGTTCTTGTTTATCAATGGCATAATTGATTGCGCGTCGCACACGCACATCATCAAACGGCTTGTGTTTGAGATTAAAACCCATATAAGTGTAACTGTTGCCCAACTCTTTATAGAGAGCGAGTTTCTGTTGCAGCTCCGGGCGAGCAGGAATAATGCGCGAGTATTTAATGGGGTCTAGTCCCATTGCGTCGATATTGTCTGCCATCAATTCTAAAAACTGTGCGGAGTTGTCAGGAATAATGCGCGTGATAAGCCGGTCTATCTTGGCTTGTCCTAATACAGAATGAGCGTTTCTTGATAATTTCAGGTTTTCACCATGTGCCCAGCTATCAAGCTTGTAGTAATGGCTACCGACAGGATTGCGTACAAATGCTGCGGTGTGCAAGTCTTGCCCTTGCAGCAAATGTTCAGGCAGTATTTGCAAGCCTGCCCAGCTATCAAGTGCGGGTGCGTATGCTTGATCGTAAGTGACACTGAAAGTAAGTGGATCCGGCGTTTCGGTTTTTTTAACCAGCTGAAAATCCGAGGCGTAGGGGCTGGCGGTTTTTTCGTCAATGACTGCTTGCCAGGTAAACAGCACGTCTGCGCTGGTAATAGGCTTGCCGTCGGCCCAAAGTAAATTAGGTTTGAGTTTGAAAGTGATGGTTTTTTGGTCTGCTGAGATTTGCCAGTTGGTAACTAAATCACCTTCAAGCTCGAGATTCTTATCGTATTTGAGCAAACTATTAAAGATATTGGAGGTGATAGCAGAGGAAGCAGACTCGCCGGCAATCATTGAGATCAAGCCGCTTGGCTCCCCAGTCATAGCATTAATCAATGTGCCGCCTGACTCAGGCAGGTAATGTTTGTTGTCGTTGAGCATGGAAGTCTGTTTGTTGCCGGAGGATTCTCCGCATGCCAACAGCAACATGGAAACAATAGCAACAGAAACTCTTTTACTCAGTGCTTTCTTAACGAGCTTCAATTGACGGCTTATCATCTGATGGTTTGTTATCTGGTGATGGCTTGTTATCTGGTAGCACTCGTTTATACCGCGTCGGCTTGCATGATGGTGAGTTTGTTGCCAGGTTGAATACGATTGCCGGATTTTTTGTTCCAACGTTTGATGTCCACAATGGCTACATCAAACTTTTCGGCAATGCTGTGTAAAGTGTCGCCACGTTTCACGATATAAGTTTGTTTTTTAGAGGTGTTTTCACTGTTGTTGGATGTAGCCTCAGTGGTCTTTTCAGCGACCTCGGTACTGATGGCAAGCAGTTGGCCGGCTTTCACACGATGAGTTTTTAGCGAGTTTGCTGCCATGATTTGCTTTACGCTTATCCCATGGCGCTTTGCAATGGCCTGCAACCCTTCGCCTTTTTTAACCTTGTGTGTGACCTTGCGTTGCGTAGCAGGCTTATCGTCTTGATGGTTGTTGGTGGGTTCAGAAACGGTATCTTGCGTGCTTGCCATCTCAATATTATTGGCATCTTGCTTAATGCTTGAGTCATTATTGAGTTCAGATGGAGCGAGGTTAGTCGCGAACGTTTTATTAAAATCGATGCGATTACCATTGGGCACTAAAATAGTAGAAGCGGTTTTGATTTTTTTCTGCGCAGGTAAGTTATTGACATTGCGTAGTTGAGAAACTTGAATGCCAAACTTGCTGGCAATTTTATCTATAGGTTCACCACGTTTAGCAAAATAGGTCCGCCAGCTCACTAGCGGTTTGTCGTAATTGGCCAAGTTGGTTCTGAACGTCTGCGCAGATAAAATTGGAAGCAATAACTCATATTTTTCACCCTCATTGCTAATAACGGGGCGGTTGTAGCTTGGATTAAGCGCAAGAAATTCATGATCACTTATCTCGGCCAACCTGGCCGCCAAGCGTGAGTCTATTTGTGCAGGCGCGGTTACTTTGGCAAAATAGGGCGTATTGGCAATGGTTTGAATGTTAAGGCCATAATTGCCGGGGTTGGTCATTAAATTTTTGACAGCTTGCAACTTGGGAACGTAGTTTCTGGTTTCTGGCGGTAAATTTAAACTCTCATAGTTGGTAGGTAAGCCAAGTTTACGATTTTTCTCAATGGCGCGGCCAACAGTGCCTTCGCCCGCGTTGTATGCCGCCAATGCCAAATCCCAGGCACCAAACATGGCGTGCAGTTTCTGCAGGTAAGTGAGCGCGGCATCGGTTGCAAATGTAATGTTACGCCTGTTATCTACCCACCAGTTTTGCTTAAGGCCAAAATATTTGCCGGTGGACGGAACGAATTGCCAAATACCGGAAGCGCGGCTAGTGGAATAAGCTTGCGGGTTGTATGCGCTTTCTATCATTGGCAAAAGTGCGATTTCAGTCGGCATGCCGCGTTTTTCAACTTCTTCCACAATGTGAAATAAGTATTTTTGGCTACGCTCAACCATACGTTTCATATAATCCGGGCGCGAACTGTACCAGTTTTCATGTTTAGCCGTGAGACCTGATGTTGAGTTCGGCATGGCATAGCCATTTTTGATGCGCTGCCACAAGTCATCGCTGCTGATATTTTCGATGTCAGATGCGTGGTTGGTGATATTGCTTACATTCTCGCTGTTGTCATTTTCGCTCTCTGCATTCTTGGAAATGGCTTCTTCTGCCTGTATTTCACTTCCCCCCAAATCTCTGGGAGCTGGTTTGAAAGTGTCATCTGCAAAAATAATAATTTCATCGCTGGCACTATTGGGCTCAGTATAAGACTCAGCGTGCAATAACGGGCTGGTGAGCATGCCGGCAAGGCATAAGGCAATTAAGCGACTTGGAAATTTAACATCAGAAAATTTAGTGCAAATAATATGCAGGATATTTTTGGTGAAATAACAAATGCGCAAAAATAATTGAAAACCCATGAAAATGCTCTTGATCATAATATTGCGACATAGTAACGAACAGCGTGTCGCCTAGTCAAGTAAATAAAAGGTAATTTACTTTATAAAAAGTTTATATCTTTATGATTAGTAAAGGTTTCTCATCTCTCTTATTATGCTGAAGGTTTGTAATGATGTTGCATTATTCAACTGAATTGCTGATTGAATTTCAGCGGAATCGCAGCGTAAAAAAGGGTTGGTGGCTAACTCTAAGCTAATGGTTGAGGGCAGGCTTGGTTGCTGCAGGCTTTTTAATTTGAGCGTGTCATGTTGCCGTTGAATAAGCGCTGTATTGTTGGGCTCAAGGGTTAATGCAAAACCAATATTGTGCAATGTGTATTCGTGTGTGCAGAACACTTGGGTTTCAGTTGGCAGTGTGGCCAGTTTTTGTAAAGAATTCAGCATTTGTTCCGGGCTACCTTCAAATAAACGTCCGCAACCAGCGCCAAATAAGGTATCGCCACAGAATAGCCAAGGTGGATTGTGATGCGCAACATAATAGGCAACGTGTCCGAGCGTGTGTCCAGGCAAGTCGATAAGCGTTATTTCAATATTAAAATTGGCTAAGTTGATGACATCAGGTTCGCTCACTGGCGTATGCTCAAAGTCATATGACTCATATTTTGGTGCAAATATTTTTACATCGGGATATTTCCCCATCAGTGTTTTTATTCCGCCGATATGGTCTTGATGATGGTGAGTAATCAGAATGGTTTGCAAGGTTAATTTTAACCGGCTTAATGTGTCAAACACGGGGTGTGCATCGCCTGGATCGATCACAATCGCTCGGTGGCCATTGTGGATTAGCCAGATATAATTGTCCTTGAATGCAGGAATTGGAATAATTTGTAAATGATGTCGCATATCGTCTATCATTTGTCTAGGCACTTAAAATGTCAATGAAAACTAATGGCAAGTTCGTTTAAATGATAATTTCACAATGAGTTCGCAAATGCATTTACAAGAAACGCACGATGCACAGCATCAGTGGCTAGGCTCTACGCTTGGACAATATTTACAGCGAGAAGAGCAGGCTTTATATGACCAGGCCATTGTGGATTTGTTTGGCTTCAATGCCTTGCAAATGGGCTGCCTGCAAATGGATTTGTTACGCAACTCACGCATTGCACATCGATATAAATCTGCAGAACATGAGGGCTCAACACAAGACCATGATTTGTGTTGTTACGATGATTTCTTGCCATTTGCCGACATGAGTTTAGATCTTTTACTGCTACCTCACCGACTTGAGTTTAGCGAGCGCCCGCATCAAACGCTGCGCGAGGCAGCGCGGGTGATGATGCCGGAAGGACATTTGTTAATTTCAGGGTTTAATCCATTCAGCGCATGGGGTGTCGCATTGGGCTTGAAAAATTTATTTTCAAATAAAAACACAGTCGATAGAAATTTCCCCTGGAATGGAAAATTTATTGGACTCACACGATTAAAAGACTGGTTGGCATTACTCGGGTTTGAAGTGGTGGCAGTAGAAATGTGTTGTCATGTGCCGCCTTTTGAACAAGAGACTTGGCATAAACGCTTTAGTTTTATGGATAAACTAGGCGCACGCTGGTTACCCGTGATGGGCGGCGTATATTTTATTGTTGCAAAAAAACGCGTGGCGGGGATGATGCCATTAAAACCAAGTTGGAAAAGAACACCTCTAACATCCGTGCTAATAGCTCAACCGACGCAATCCAAGCCTACCCAAAGTGAGGGTTGAGTAGGCATAATAAAAAGTAATGCGAATTGAGACTTTTGCGCGCACGCCAAGCTTGTCGTTAAACCTGCATTAAAGTCTTTCTGATTGCCAGTTCGTCCAAACCTTTACCAATAATCACAATGCGCGAAATTTGCTCTGCTTCATCCCAGCCTGCAAGCAGGGTAGGTGGGTAGGGGGTGAAATGCACGGCATGGATTGCCAGTGGTGCAGGCTGATCTGCGGCGTGGATAATGCCTTTTAATCGCAATAGTTTTTCGCCATGCGTTTGGCATAGCTTGAGAATGATGGGTTTAAGGTCACGCCAATTCAGTGGTTGGGGCATGGTAACGGTAAAACTTGCAATTTCATCACCGTGTACCGTTTGCGCAACACTTGCAGGTAAAGTGCCTTTTTGCGGCCTGACTTTGAGTGGCGCGCGTAGCCAGCGTTGGGGTTGAGCTTGTTTTGTTGCAATATCAAATAGGCCGACATCAATGACAAAGGCAGGGTCTAGCTCACCATGTGTAATTTTGTGCAGTGTCGCGCCGGGATTGATGTTGTTGAGGGTTTGTTCCAGCGTGCTGATTTGTTCAGTGCTGGCTAAATCAGTTTTGGTGAGTAGTAATACATCAGCTACCGCTGCTTGTTTCAGGGCTTCTTTATTCTTTGCTATTTGGTCTAAACCATAAACACTATCAATAGTGACGACTACAGCGTCTAGTCTGTATGTGGACTCAATGACAGGCTCATTCATCAGGTTGGCAAGTATGGGGCCGGGGTCTGCCATGCCTGTGGTTTCAATCACCAAGCGCTTAAATTCGGGAATAGCCTGCAGCGCACGCTTGAAAAATAAATCACGCATGGTATCTGCCAATTCATTTTTCAAGGTGCAGCATAAACATCCAGAGCTAAGCAGCACAGTATTATCGGCAATGTGCTCATTTTCAATATTTTGTGCCAAGTTGCTTTTGGCAAAAATCTGATCCAAACCTGCGTCACCGAGTTCGTTGATGATAATGGCGGTATCACGCATTGCCGGGTGGTGCAGCAAATGATTGAGTAGCGTGGTTTTACCGCTGCCTAAAAAGCCGGTAAGCAGGGTGACGGGTATTCTATTATCCATAATTTAATCAGGTTATATTTTGCGGCTATATTTTGGTTGTTTGGAAGCGAATCTGCTATTACAAGGTAAAATGTGCCTAATTTAGTTAGTCAAGCACCATAATGAATGTATTTTTTGAAGAAGATGGCAATTTCAAAATTGCCTCTATCATGACCGAAACGCAGGGTTCTATGCAAATAGAATCTGCAGGCGGTAAGCGCAGTAAAATCAAAACCAGCAATGTGCTGATGCGTTTTGAAGCGCCATTGGCAAGCTTTATGGAAGCCGCTAATCTTGAAGCGGATGCGCTGGACCTAGATTTCTTGTGGGAATGTTGTAGCGAGCCGGAATTTGGGTTTGAAGCGTTTGCCGAAGATTATTACGGTCGCAAACCAACCTCAATAGAAGCCGCCGCTATTGCGATTAAACTACACAGTGCCCCCGTGTATTTTAATCGTAAGGGCAAAGGTCGTTATAAAGCTGCACCGGTTGAAATTTTAAAAGCCGCGCTTGCCGGGCTTGAAAAAAAGCGGCTGTTGGCAGAGAAAATGGCCGGCTTTGTTGAGCAACTCAAAGCGCATGCTATGCCGGATGAGTTGATGCAAAAGCTCGATATGTTGCTGTATGAGCCGGATAAAAATGCATTTGAATATAAAACGTTAGATGCCGCAGCCAATGATTTGCACCTCAGTCACATCAAGCTTTTGCATGACTGTGGTGCGATTCCATCTGTCCACGATTATCACTTAGGGGCTTTTTTACGTGAGTATTTTGCTAAAGGGTCAGATTTTACTGCGGAACAAATTTCAGAAATTGCCGCTGATTTAACCTTCGACTTGCCGATGGCAGATGCTGAAGCCTTTAGCATTGATGACAGCACGACCACGGAAATTGATGATGCTTTTTCAATTAAACAGTTAGCGGATGGCGTTACGCGCGTTGGCATTCACATTGCCGCACCCGCGCTGGGTATAGTGCTGGATAGCCCGCTGGATATTGAAGCGATGCATCGACTATCAACGGTTTACATGCCAGGTCATAAAATTACCATGCTGCCTGAAACTGCAATCAGGCCATTTAGCCTGGATGCAGGCACAATCAAACCAGTCTTATCCCTGTATCTGCATGTGAATGCTGACTTGACGATCACACAGCGTGATAGCAAGGTAGAGTTAATTAAAATCGCTGATAATTTGCGCCATGACGCATTAGAGCCATTTTTTAATGAAGCAACACTCGCTGCAGATAGTGGGCATCCCTATTGGGCGAAACTCCTGTTCTTATTTAATTTGGCGGAATCGCTGGAAAAAACGCGAGGTAAATACGACCCGACAAAACCGCCCCAGCTTGACTACAACTTTTATGTCACTGATGGCAAAGTGAATATTGTCAGTCGTCATCGCGGCTCGCCTATGGATAAACTCGTGGCGGAGTTGATGATAGAAGCGAATAATCAATGGGGCGCGTTGCTGGCGGAACATAAAGTGCCTGGTTTGTATCGCGCGCAAACAGGCGGCAAGGTTTATATGACGACCAAAGCAGAGCCGCATCAGGGGCTTGGCGTGGCGCAATATGCATGGAGCACATCGCCCTTGCGCCGTGCTGTGGATTTGATTAACCAACGACAAATTATAAGTATTGTACAAAACACAGCACCGGCTTACCCGCTCAACAGTGATGCGCTTACTACGCACATGCGTAATTTTGAGCTCACCTATAAAGCGTATAGCGAATTTCAAATTCGCATGGAACGCTACTGGTGTTTACAATATTTAATTCAAGAAAATGTGCAGGAAATTCACGCTACAGTATGGCGAGAAAACCTAGTGCGCCTGAATAATTTGCCATACATGACGAAAGTGTATGGATTGCCTGAGCTTAAAGCCGGTACGCGCGTAAGTTTGCAAGTGCAAGAAGTGGATACTTTGATGATGGATTTGCGCACAAAATTTTTGCATGTGCTGGAGAATGAAGCTGCGCCCGCAGATTTAATCATCGCCGATGATGAAAATGAGGCTGAGACTGCGTAATGTTTCGTATGGCTAAACATTTGTTACGTGGCTTGACGAAGACCGATGCAGCAAACGACATGGTCGATGTGAGTGAAATCAACGGCGTGCGTGCGCTGCATTTGGGATCATCCACGGTACAAAGTGCAATGCGGATTAGAGAACCATTCGCGTTAGAGCTGACTTACACGCGTGCCATCATGTGTTTTTTATTGTTTCATGCAAACATTAGGCAAATGCTAACGATAGGCTTGGGTGGGGGTTCAGTGGCTAAATACGTGCATGCACATTGCACGGAGATTGCAAGCAAAGTCGTCGAGATCAATCCCAGAATTATTCAGGTCGCGCATAATCAATTTCATGTGCCTGAAAACGATGCGCGACTCGAGGTCATTGAAGCGGATGGTTTACTCTATTTGGCAGAGCACACCGATGCAACCGATGTTTTGTTAATTGATGCCTTTGACAGCAATGGCATCCCCCCCAATTTTTGTAGCCAGGATTTTTTTGATCAATGTGCCGACACGCTGAAACATGACGGTGTTTTTGTGATCAATTTGTGGGGCAGCGATAAAAACTTTGATGTCTATCAGGGGCGAATCGAACAGAGTTTTGATCATCGCGTGCTGACATTGCCAACGGGGAAGCCGGGCAATATTGCTGTGTTTGGCTTCAAGCGTGGTTTGCCGGATTTACGATTGCACAGTTTACGTGAACGTGCAAAAGCGCTCGAAAAAACACATAAGATAGAGTTTCTGCAGTTTATAGATAAGCTGGCGGAACATAATCACAGTACTAATAACCGAATATTTACTAAATGAATATGTTGTAACCGAATATTTATGAAAAGCGACAGTTAATTTATGACACTGCATACAATAAACAAACATCAAACCCCTAACCGATATTTTGCAACCTGCCCGCGTGGTTTGGAACAGCTACTGGCAGATGAACTGCAACA
>CAMBZE010000009.1 GCA_945872425.1 Methylotenera oryzisoli
TTTAATTAGCAAACTATTTTTGACAATTTACGCCTAAATCACTAGAATGGCGCCCTTGTTAAAAGTTTACATGGTGATGTAGCTCAGCTGGTTAGAGCACAGGATTCATAATCCTGGGGTCGAGGGTTCAAGTCCCTCTTTCACCACCACTTACACGGACAGAGATGTCCAATGAAGTACACGAAACCCGCTTAATTGCGGGTTTTTTGTTGCCTTTTTGTCCAAAATAGTCTAGTCTAATCCATCCTATCGTTACCAACCGGCACAAGACACCCCTTTTCGGATTAGTCGTAGCAAAGTGGACTTGTTCCTCAACTGCCCGTGCTGCTTTTATCTGGATGTTCGCTTAGGTGTGAAGCGGCCACCTGGCTTTCCGTTCAACTTGAATAGCGCAGTAGATGCCTTACTAAAGAAAGAGTTTGACCACTACCGTGCTGAGAACCTACCTCATCCGTATATGATAAGTGCTGGCATCAACGCCATTCCTTACCAAAATACACAGCTGGATACTTGGCGCAGCAACTTCAAAGGTGTGTCTTTTGTGCACCAAGCCACCAACTTTGAAACCTTCGGAGCAGTGGATGATATTTGGCTTGATTTAGATACCAAAGAAATGATTGTTGTGGATTACAAGGCCACTTCAAAGGCCGATGCAGTCTCACTTCACGATAACCGAGATAGTTCAGACACGACAACCGAGACAGCAAGACCTCTACCTAGCACGACTACCGAGCTTGTTAAGCCACTTTCAAGCAGTTTGACTGGCACGACTACCGAGCACAATGTAATTACACCATTACCTACAGTTAAAACTGTTAAGCGGATAGTCGGAGCAAAGGCTAAATATGAGAAACACGTTAGCTAACAGCACTGAAACAATACACCCTATGAGAAAAGGTTATGCCAACGGCAGTTTGAATTAATTCATTTATCTAAATTACTCTCAACCATGGCAATCATTTCGGAGGCTGGAACATTTAAAGCCCTTGATAATTTGAATATTGTCACTAATGTTGGCTGTTGTTGACCCAATTCGATTGTGCTTATAAAAGTCCTGCGAAGGTCGGCTTCAAAACCAAGCTCTTCCTGAGTTAAACCCGCTTCGATTCTTAACTTCCTTATTATCTTTCCGAACTCGGCAACTATTTCCACAAATTCCCCCTATAGCGGGAATTGTTAAGTTGGAGTAGGATTAAGTCGTCCTACCATAGTAGGAATTTTCAGATTGAGAGTTGATTCAAATAAAACAATAATGAATCGACAATTTACTTAAGGAAATAGACGTGAACGTTTATGCAATTTATTTAATATCGGTTGTTGGGTGGATTCTAACAAGAAGAGCAATGCATCAAGATGACGTTTGCAAATACCTAGCAATTGAGTTTTTCGGAGAAGAAGATAAAGCTTCAATTAAGTCTACGTGGGCAGCTTTAACAGACCCCAAGCAGAACATATGGGCTTTTTTAGGCTGGGCATTGATTTTATTATCCGGCTACTTGAAATGGAGTGATGCCGGGGCATTAAGCGCTTTTATTATGGTTGGAATTAGCATGTTTGCTGCGTCAATGTTTGGATTATATATACTCCCAAAACCTAGTGAGCCAAAATGTATGGCCGATGTATTGAAATCCTTATATCGAAGAAAAGCAGAGTTTGAAAAAAAACATGATGTAATGCGAGCCCAAGCTATAGACTTCTATATTGAAAAGGTTGATGGTAAATTTAAAAACGACCTTAGTAACGCCGCCAATTTATATGCTAAGAATCACAAAGAAAATAAGTCGAAAGTAAGCAATAATGAAATTATTGGGTCACTTGGTGATTTGATGCAGAAAGAATATTTCGACATAAGTGCAATATACGATGTTAAAGAATTAAGCTATTCAAAAACAGAAACTTTGAGAGCGCTTTGCGAAGAACTAAAAAACACGCGAGATGAAAAACTGAAAGGGTTGCTTTCAACAGGACTTCTTATCACCTGCCGCTGCTTTGATGACATAGGTCAACCTCTCACCAGTTTAGATGAACATACAATAAATGAAATGTCCAAACTATTCGAGAATGTAAATTCCGTGGAAGATGCATCAAAAGTAGATATACAAAAAGCAGCTGAACTTTGGAACAGAAAAAAACCTTTTGATGAGGATAAATATAATAAATTTAGCAAACAGTCACTTATTGACTTCAATGCAATAACCGAAAAGATAGGCCTTAATAAAATCGATGGGAATTCATTAAGCTAAATAGCTAGCACTACGTAACTCATTGATAATGATATGTTAATCATTATAATGTTTACAATACACGATGAATTAAATTACCAATCATATCTATTAGTTGAGGTACACCCCAACAAGAGTAAAACAAACTAGGGGTATGCCATTAATATAAATTTTGGCACCATGTAAAAAGTGCCTACACCTCCCCCCCCCCCGGCCCCTCGCCATAACGATAGGGCATTACACGTAAATTTTTCTTATTTTTCCAGATACTTAATACAAGTTGGGGTAACTTTACGGGGTAACTCAAAAAATAATATTTCAAAATCAACAATATAATTGAGCTATAGACGTTTGTTTGGGGGACTCTTTCCCACCAACAAAGACGTGCCTTTCGAGAGATTGGCACGTTTTCTTTTTGGGCACAGTGCCCATTCCGTGCCCATCCTGTGCCCATCATTTTGCTTCATTCAATTATTCCTGCATTCATCCCCTCCAGAATACATAATCGGAACAACTCAACTGATAATCAATAACGCGATTTTTGCTATGTTATATTTTTAAAACGGGCTATTTTATTATATAAATATAATAAAATACTAATATTATATTTAAGTAATATATTGCTTTTATTATATTTATATAATAAAGTTTCAGAATGAAAATAAAACTATCATCTGGCTCGCAGTTAAAGACGCAACTTCGGTCGTTGCGTAAGGCAAAAGGCTGGTCGCAGCAAATATTGGCAGAAAAGCTTGGGCTGTCTCAATCAAGAATTGTGCAGATTGAAAAGAATCCGGAACTGGTCAGCTTTGATCAACTCATCCACCTCTTTAATATATTGGGTGTATCACTGATGCTGGAAACAGATGACTTAAGCTCAACACCTGTTCAGCCGTCGTCAAATACCACCATCATCTCAGCGGATAAACCAAAGGTAAAATGGTAAAGACATGCCACACGCACTCAATGTTTGGATGAATGGAATACTTGTAGGTCAATGGTCACAAGGCGGCAATGTCGTGTTGCCCAGCTAGGGTGTTGGCCATGACTTGCAAGCCGTCTTGCCCTGATTCTATACGGTGAATCTCTACCCCAGGTCGGATGGCAAGCGCCAGTGTGGCGGTGTCCGGCAGGTTGGCATCCACAAACACCAGCTCACGCGGGGCGGGCGGGGTGACGGCAGGCGGAGTGAAATCGACGGGCAGCGGTTCAGATGCAACATGATCGACAACGTCCACAGCCAACGCGCCATCAAACAGCAGGCGCGGCTCCAAAGCGCGCATCAGCAGACGCGAGGGGCGGGGCGGTTGCCAAGCCTCGGACGGCGATGTTTTGCGCTTTAAGAAGTTAAGCCAGTGACGCATTTGTTATCTCTTGATAATGATTCATTTTTGAGACTGTAGTCAATGAGCCAGTTTTGTCAGTAACAGGCTGAATTGTAAACCTAAAACCGCAGTTTAATGCGGATTTTTCATTAGGGATATGCTGGTTTATTTGCCATGCGAGAAAAGCCTATGTCTAGCCCCAGTTCTCGCGACGAGGGCGTCGCTCCTACCCCTTGCTGGAGGAGCATACATGGACGCCCACAGATAGTTGCTTGTTGATACATCGCTAGTATTCACGTGGTCTGGATACCAGCCTATCACGTGCGAATAATGTACTTCAGTACATATAATTCCACGGGGATGACCTTTGCGGTTACGCTGGTATGACGAGTTATTTAATGGAATAGCTATAAAATCAGCGCTCCCTAAAAGCGCTTATAACTATAATGCGCGTTTTTTTAAGTGATTTGTTGATTGCTTGCTCTTACGCTTAGCGGTGGGGGGCGATTCGGCTTCAAGTAGCTTTTTCTGCTTTTCAGCCTCTAGTGAGGCTTCTGCAGCTTTTCTACGCTCTGAAATGCGAGTTACAGCTTCTTCCAGCTCGTCCAGCGAAATCAGATTATCCTGATTACTATCTACATCACTAAAGTGCCTGGCAATCTGCGGAAGTTTTTCGGTTGCTTCTTGCCGATCAAGCGTGCCGTCGTTATCGTTATCGGCATCTAAAAACCGAGCCTCAATACTTTGTTGCATTGCACGACGGTGTTCTTCAATTTGTTCATGGCTGGGGTCTACGGATCGCGCATAATCTTCGAGCGCTTTGCGTAACTTTTCCCTATGTTCTGGGCTGAAGTTCAAGTTGAGCGTTTGTTGCAAACCCTCTTTTGCACTATCTTCAAGCAACTGTTCATTATCAGCAACGCGTTTAGGCTTATCTTCAGTTGCGGGGAAATAATTAACTCTCTCCCCAGCGGTTACGCTGAAAGATAATCCTACCCCTACACATAAAGCTAAACATGTGTATTTGGCAATTGAAAATTTGTTTTGCAAAATTAAATTCAACACATCCACTTTCAAACATTGGCTAGCCCAGTTAAGTGACGTAATCATGGGGTGCGATTGTTAATTGATTGTTTCAATAAAACACAAAATTGTAAGTAATTGTAAATGCCAGCGGCCTCGAACAGGCTATAAAAAACATCATTAGTTTACTACTTGAGCATTTAACATTGGGCAAAATTAGCATACACTTTACAATCATTGAAAACTTGATTGTAACGCCTAGTTTTTCAATACAATTAAAAATTTGGGTTCACATTAAATCATGACAGAACAAAACAAAAAAATCTTGGTGGTTGATGACGATGTTCGTTTACGTGAGTTACTACAGCGCTACCTGACAGAACAAGGTTTTAACGTCAGAGTGGCATCTGACGCAAAAGAAATGGATGCCGTGCTGGCCACTGAAACGGTTGATTTGCTCGTGCTGGATTTAATGCTTCCCGGCGAAGATGGTTTATCTATTTGCCGTAGAGTGCGCGGCACAGGTGTCATGTTGCCTATTGTCATGCTAACTGCACGTGGCGAGGAGGTTGACCGCATTATCGGGCTTGAAATGGGCGCAGATGATTACCTGCCAAAACCATTCAACCCGCGTGAATTATTAGCCCGCATCAATGCAGTACTGCGTCGACATGAACGATTGGTGCCAAGCGCCCCCGCCAGCAATAACGAAAGTGTCACTATCGGTGACTATGTATTTAATGCTTCAACCCGCTCACTCAGTCGGGACGGCACTGCAATTACCATTACCAGCGGCGAGTTTGCATTACTCAAAGCATTTGTTGATCATCCACGTCAACCCTTATCGCGCGATAGATTGATGCAACTCGCCCGTGGGCGTGAGCTTGATGTATTTGACCGTAGCATCGATGTGCAAGTATCACGCCTGCGCAAGCTGATTGAACCAGACCCGGCGCACCCACGCTACCTGCAAACAATGTGGGGGTTTGGTTATGTGTTTATACCCGACGGCGAAGCAGACCATTAAACATGCGCTCAACTAGAGCTGGCGTCGTTTATCTTTCAGTATTAACTGCGCCTTTTAGCTAACCTACAACTCATAAGTCATTACCAGAATTGCACCTTTTACCTAAAACACTACTCGCTAGAATCATGCTGCTTATTGCTGTTTTACTGGCAATTGGGCAATTTGCTTCGCTACGAATTTTTGAATATTTTGAGCGCGAGCCACGTGCAGAGGCAGCTGCGTTACAAGCGGTTACCGTAGTTAACTATACGCGCGCCTCACTTATTGCCTCACAAGAAAACCTGCGTTTAGCCTTGCTTTCTGAGCTTACCGGCAAAGAGGGCGTGCATATTTACTACGCAGACTTCATGGAAGAAATCGAACCACTACCAGAAGACCCGTTTATCAAAATGGTCGCAGAGAAAATTCGCGAACGACTGGGTACAGAAACTATTATTGCGGTAAAGCACTATGGCGTTGAGGGGCTTTGGGTAAGTTTTAGTATTGGACAAGATGATTTTTGGGTGGCGATTCCGCGCATCCACGTTGAGCGCCCTTTTCCTTGGCAGTGGCTGGGTTGGGGAGCGTTGGTGCTTGCACTCTCACTTGCTGGCGGTTATTTGCTCGCTGCACGTATTAACCGTCCACTGAATTTGCTCGTCCGCGCCGCAGATAAATTACGCAATGGCGAGCAACCGGAAAAACTGCCTGAAGAGAGCGTCACTGAATTGCGCGCGGTGAGTAGCACCTTTAATAAAATGGCAGATTCATTGGCTGAACTGGATGCCGAAAGAACCTTAATTTTAGCCGGAGTTTCACACGACATCCGCACACCTTTGGCAAGACTACGCCTATCTGTAGAAATGCTGCCCGATGCGGGATGTTCCGGCTTGAAAACCGGCATGATCCAAGACATTGTAGATATGGATAACATCATCCATCAGTTTCTGGATTTTGTGCGTGGAACAGAAGGTGAACCCACACAAATGATAGATATCAATGCACTGTTACAAGCGCTGCACGAGCGTCAATCGCGCGCCGGGCGCGACTTGGTCATACAGTTAGCCCCCTCTTACATTGTGCCAATCAAGCCACTCGCTATGCAGCGTTTATTGGATAACTTGGTCGGCAATGCCTATACTTACGGACAAGGACACGTGCGTGTAGCCAGCCAGATTATGGCGGATTACATCGTGATTAGCGTGTTTGATAACGGCCCCGGCATCCCAGAAACCCATGTTGAGAAACTACTGCGCCCATTTGAGCGGCTGGATACCGCACGCAGCAACGCAGGAGGCAGCGGGCTAGGTTTGGCGATTGCAGATCGTATTGCCAAATTACATCACGGCAAGCTTGAACTCATTAACCGCCCTGAAGGCGGGCTAGAGGCAAGGCTTAGTATTCCAATTAAGAACTAATTCTGGATTGAATTTTCAGCGTGCTCCTTTGGCTCAAACCAAGCCAATTTCTCACGCAAATGCACCACCTCTCCAATAATTGTCAAGCATGGCGCCTTCAACCCTGCGGCAGCTACTTTGGCTGCCAGATCCGCTAAAGTAGCCACCACTACTTTTTGCCTTTGCGTTGTACCTTGCTGCACCACGGCCACTGGCATAGCTGGCGATACCCCATGCTCAATCAGCTTTTCACATATCTGCGCCAGCCCAACCAGCCCCATATAGACCACTACCGTTTGCCTTGGGCGCGCCATGGCGCGCCAATCCAAATCTAAGGTTCCGTCTTTTAGATGCCCCGTAATAAATAAGCAAGCCTGTGCATAATCACGATGCGTGAGCGGAATGCCGGCGTAGCTAGAAACACCATTAGCGGCGGTAATGCCTGGCACTACCTGAAACGGCACACCATGCTGCATTAAGGTCTCGATTTCTTCACCGCCGCGCCCAAAAATGAACGGGTCGCCGCCTTTTAAGCGCAACACACGTTTGCCTTGCAGTGCTAACTTTGCCAATAATTCGTTAATTTCTTGTTGCGGTAGCGTATGTTGATCACGTGACTTGCCGACGTAAATCAGCTCTGCATCACGGCGCACCAACGCCATGACTTCCGGACTCACCAGTTTGTCGTATATGCAAACGTCACATTGCTGCATGAGGCGTAAGGCTCTGAAGGTAAGTAAATCCGGGTCACCTGGCCCACCTCCCACCAGAAATACCTCGCCTTTATTAGTGGAGGCCTCTTGATCATCAAGTAAGTTTTGCAGTAGCTGGCGCGCCGCCTGCTCTTGACCAGACAACACGCGCTCTACCATTGGCCCCTGCAAGACATCTTCCCAAAAACGACGACGTGCCTGAGAGGTAGCAAACTTCGCTTTAACTTGATCCCTGAACTCACCTGCAATCGCAGCAATGCGTCCATAGCCAGTGGGCAACATGGTTTCAATTTTCGTGCGGACGTAACGTGCAAGCACCGGAGCTTTGCCTTCAGATGACACGGCAATCACTACCGGGCTACGGTCAATAATCGAACCCATGGTGAACGTGCATAGGTCAGGGGCATCGACCACATTGACCGGGATATTCAGTGCTTTTGCATCGTTTGAGACTGCGGCATTGACTGCTTGCGCATCCGTTGCCGCCACCACCAAACAAGCGCCGTTGAGTTGTGATGCGGCATAAGATGCCTGAATAAGCTGAATTTTCCCGACTGCTGCCATTTCCTGTAATTCATGACTAAACTCAGGTGAAACCACGGTGACTGCCGCGTTTGCCTTAAGCAGCATGCTGACTTTACGCGTTGCAACTTCGCCACCACCGATGACAACGCACAAGCGGTTAGTAATATTGATAAAAATGGGTAGCGCTTGCATGTTCTAAAAATAACCTAAAATAATCTATGGATAAGTAGCTCATTTTACCGCGTGCCGGGCAACTTTGCGTGAGTCAAGTTGCCAAATGCGTTAAAATCACGTTTTGCACGTTGGTCACACACTTTGAACACACCAAAAAACTCTGTCGTAAAAAAAGTTTTTATTAAAACATTCGGCTGCCAAATGAACGAATACGATTCGTCACGCATGGCAGATATGTTGTCATCCTCTGATGGTATGGTAGAAACGCAAACTCCGGAGGATGCTGACGTTATTTTAATTAACACCTGCTCTGTGCGTGAAAAGGCCGAAGACAAAGTATTTAGCCATTTGGGGCGCTTTATTCCGCTAAAAGAAAAAAATCCAAACCTGATTATTGGTGTGGGCGGTTGCGTTGCATCACAGGAAGGTGACAACATCATCAAACGCGCACCTTATGTGGACGTTGTATTTGGTCCGCAGACCTTGCACCGCCTGCCGGAGATGATTAAAAACAAGCAGGCCAGCGGCGCATCGCAAGTAGATATCAGTTTTCCTGAAATCGAGAAGTTTGACCACTTGCCACCACCGCGCGTGGATGGCGCCAGTGCGTTTTTAAGCATTATGGAAGGCTGTAGCAAGTATTGCAGTTTCTGCGTAGTGCCTTACACACGCGGGGAAGAAGTCTCACGCCCGTTTGCTGACATTTTGACCGAAGCCGTGCAACTGGCAGAACAAGGCGTAAAAGAAATTACCCTGCTCGGACAAAATGTTAACGCCTACCGCGTAGAGTATGATGGCGTTGAAGCTGATTTGGCCATGCTGATTGAAACCATTGCTGAAATCCCGCAAATAGAGCGCATACGCTTTACCACCAGTCACCCCAACGAAATGAATGAGCGACTGATTAACTGTTTTGCCAACGTAGCCAAACTGGCAGCGCAGTTACATTTACCGGTACAAGCAGGAAGCGACCGCATACTCATGGCGATGAAGCGCAATTACACCGCGCTGCAATTCAAATCAATTATTCGTAAACTTCGTGCGGTGAACCCCAGTTTAACGTTTACTTCAGATTTTATCGTCGGCTTCCCGGGTGAAACCGAGGCTGATTTTTCCGCCACGGTAAAACTTATGCAAGACGTTGGTTTTGATGCGAGCTTCAGCTTTTTATACAGCCCACGCCCCGGCACGCCCGCTGCCTTTTTGCAAGATGACACCACAGAAGAAACCAAGCTGGCACGTTTAAGCAAGCTACAAAAAATTAACGAAGCACAAGCTAAATCCATTTCAGAAGCCATGCTGGGCACGGTACAGCGCGTGCTGATTGAAGGCGCCTCATGGAAAGATGCTGCGCTACTGGCGGGCAAAACCGATAACAATCGTGTGGTGGATATTGTGGGTGATGCAAGCTTGATCCATCAATTTGTCAATGTAAAAATTACCGATGTTGCTAACCCACGTCGTTTAACAGGCGAGATTGTTTAATATGGAAATTACTTTAACCCCGGAAGACAACGCCAGATTAGCCAACCTCTGCGGCGCATTAGACGAAAACATCAAGCAAATTGAAATCGCGCTTGAAGTTAATATCAACCGTCGTGGCGGTACGTTTAACGTCAGCGGCAAGCTGGAAAATACCCGTCTTGCCATTCAGCTCATTGAAAACTTTTACATCCGCGCTAAAAAACCAATTGAGCTGGAGGACATACAATTGGGGTTGGTAGAAATCGACAAATTAAAGCCTGAAGATGTTGCAAGCTCTACCATGCCGGTATTGATGACGCGCCGTGGTGACTTGCACGGTCGAACGCCAAGACAGGTTGCGTACCTGCAACAAATTCAAGACCATGACATTACCTTTGGCATCGGTCCGGCGGGGACAGGTAAGACTTATTTGGCCGTTGCCTGTGCCGTAGATGCCATGACCCGTGACCGAGTTAAACGTATCGTTTTAGTACGCCCGGCGGTTGAAGCCGGCGAACGCTTGGGATTTTTACCTGGAGATCTAAACCAGAAAGTAGACCCTTACTTACGCCCTTTGTACGACGCCTTGTACGATTTGGCAGGCTATGACTCTGTGAATAAAATGTTTGAGCGCGGCGCTATTGAAGTGGCGCCCCTCGCCTATATGCGCGGACGCACATTGAACCAAAGTTTTATCATTCTGGATGAAGCGCAAAACACCACGCCTGAACAAATGAAAATGTTCTTAACCCGAATTGGCTTTGGCACCAAAGCGGTTATCACCGGTGATGTGACGCAGATTGACCTGCAGCGCCATCAAAAAAGCGGTTTGGTAGAAGCGCAAAAAGTTTTAAACGATATTAAAGGGATCGCCATGACGCACTTCTTGTCTGGAGACGTAGTCAGACACCCGTTGGTGCAAAAAATTGTGAATGCTTACGAAGAGTATGAGCATAAGAGCAGAGAGTGACGCCAATACGTAATGCCTAAACTACACATATCCATTCAATACGCGTCAGCGCAAACAAACCTGCCCAGTGCGAGTCAATTTCGCCAGTGGGCAAAGGCTGCGCTGCGTGTAGATACCGAAGTCACTATTCGCATCGTGGATGAAGCAGAAGGGCGCGCGCTGAATAAAACTTATCGCGGCAAAGATTATGCTACTAATGTACTGACCTTTCCGCTGACTGAAGAGCCATGCTTAATGGGTGACATCATCATTTGTGCACCCGTGGTTGAGGCGGAGGCCAAGGCGCAAAACAAAGCATTAAATGCCCACTATGCACATTTAACCGTACACGGCATTTTGCATTTGCATGGCTATGACCATGAAAATGAAGCACAAGCTGAGTTGATGGAAGGGATAGAAACTGCAATTATCACAAAATTAGGGTATCCTTCACCTTATCTCATTACATAGGGTGCCTTACAGCATGGCTACCGAGTCGGAAAAACCAAGTCAACATAGATTAAATAACAAGCCTGGCTTGTTGGAACGTTTAAGTCATTTTTTACTACGCGAACCTGAAGATCGCGAACAATTAGTAGCGCTGCTACACAGTGCCTACGGAAACAATTTGATGGATGCAGATTCGCTCGCCATGATTGAAGGCGTGCTACAAGTCAGCGAGATGCAAGTACGCGACATCATGATACCGCGCTCTCAGATGGATATCATCGACATCACTGACCCGCCCGAAGTATTTATCCCCCACGTTATTGCAACCGCACACTCGCGCTTTCCCGTGATTGAAGACAATAAAAATGATGTGATTGGCATTTTGCTCGCCAAGGACTTGCTACGTTACTACGCCGGCGAAGACTTTGAAGTACGCGACATGCTGCGCCCCGCAGTATTTATCCCGGAAGCCAAGCGTTTAAACGTGCTACTCAAAGAGTTTCGTAGCAACCGTAACCATATTGCCATCGTGGTGGATGAGTACGGTGGCGTGGCCGGCATGGTGACGATTGAGGATGTGCTGGAGCAAATTGTCGGGGATATTGAAGATGAATACGATTACGACGAAGATGAAGACAATGTCATTCAAAATGCTGATGGGCAATATCGCGTTAAAGCGCTCACCGAAATCGCGGATTTTAACGAAATCATGGGCACATCACTGAGTGGCGAAGAGTTCTCCACCATTGGCGGTTTAGTGGTTAATCAATTCGGTCATTTGCCAAAACGTAATGACGAAATTACTTTTGATGGACTGCACATCAAAGTGTTACGAGCAGACAGTCGTCGCCTGCATAGCATTTTGGTCGAGGTGCTGTCAAAAAATAACATACAAGACGAAGAGTAATCAAAATTCATCCGCATAATCGTATGCGTAGTTGTTACAGCGGAACAATCACAACAAGCGAAAATTACGCAACATTGTTACCTTGATTTGATCTGAATTTACTTTAATTAGAACAAAAAAAATGACCCTATTAAGGGTCATTTTTTCTGGATTCTTTAAGTATTAAGCCTTCTGAATGTTAGAAGCTTGTTTACCTTTTGGTCCATCTGTTACGTCGAAAGATACGCGATCGTTTTCTTTCAAACTTTTGTAGCCGCTATCAACGATAGCTGAGAAATGAGCGAATAAATCGTCACCACCTGCATCAGGAGTAATGAAACCAAAACCTTTAGAATCATTAAACCATTTTACTAAACCTGTTGCCATATCTTATTCCATACTTTAAAAAAGGGGGTACCCTGAAAGTTCGGGTTTTAAATGCTATCAATCTACAAAAGACCAAAAAATTAAAAATCCAAACGCCTAGGATGCTTTTTACGGGTAAATAATAACTATGTCAAGCACAATTTCAATTATTTTCAAGTGTATCTAAGCCCTGTATAGATAATTTAGTGCTTTCATTCGTGATGATAGCTTGCTTAATTAAGCGTGTGGGGCTATAGTGCGCCTGCGTTTGGTAGTACTTACGCAGGTTCGTTAGTTGTATTTTTCTCACTATTCCTGTTGCTTTACGGCTGTTGCAAACTCGTTGAGATTATTGCTTCAATACGGGTCTTAAATGATTATTGGAGTAATGCTATGGCTAAAGAAGAGTTGATTGAAATGAATGGCGTGGTGATGGAAATATTGCCAGATTCACGCTATCGCGTAACCTTGGACAATGGCCATTCATTGATTGCCTATACTGGCGGTAAAATGAAGAAAAATCATATTCGTATTTTAGCGGGCGACAAAGTGACGCTGGAGTTATCCCCGTATGATGTGAACAATGGGCGCATCACTTTTAGGCATATTGAATCTGGCGGTGCGACTTATACGCCGAGAAAACGTACATACTAATCACTTGGATTAAGAAATTTCTAATAAATTACCCTTATAAATTACACGGTTATAATTGAAGAGGCGCATTTGTATTTCTTTAAAAAACTGATACAGTGTGTAAATGTTTTTAGCACTTAATAGAAAATTCCTGTGGTTTATTGTGATTTGGTTTGCAGCGCTGCAAGCGGTTTCGCCATTTATTCATGGGCACATGGAAGCCGACACCCCGGCGCAAGGTTATGGTTTTCATATTCATAGCCATATGCAAGAACTGGTGCAACCTCATGACTCTATACATACTTTAAAAAGTTTAAGCGCCAGCATCATTGGTGTTGATGAAGCCTTAGCTAAAGGTGAGGACGTGTTGCCGCTGCCTTTATTTGCAGTATTGTTTGTTCTATTTTTGTTTGCGGTAGCAACAAAATTCCTGAAGCCTGGCTTCACTCCCTCTTCCCCTCTGCCTTTATATCTTCGTTCGCAATCCAAACCGCGGGCACCACCTCTTTCCTGAATTCATAACGATTAAAGTGTTTACGTTAAAGCAATAAGCATTGTTAATAGGTTATTTCATTAAACCAACGTTCAAACCACTAAAATGGATGTTAGTTTCCAAATGGAATCAGGAGAAATTCATGCGTATATTTATTCAATTTTGGCTTGCGATAGCATTATTGTTATCAACGGCTGAAATGGTTTTGGCTGAGCCGGTTCAACATGAGCATAATCATTTTGATGCGATTAAGGTCAACCCCAATCTGCAATTAAACGAGGTGTTAGAAAAGACATTGGCTCGCAACCCAATGCAGACAACGTTGCAGTCACGTGACTCAGTGGTGTCTGCGAGAAAGATGGTTGCAAATTCACTGTTACCAACAGCCCCCGCAGTGAGTGTAGGGCATCAAAACGATGCGTTGGGGAGTGGTCGTGGTGAGCGTGAATGGCAGGCTGAATTGGAGCTGCCGGTCTGGTTGCCTAACCAGCGTAATAATCGTCTCAAGGTGGCGGATGCAAGTCAATCCAGCGTTATTGCAAGTCGCGAAAGCTTAAAGCTTCATGTGGCGGGTCAGTTACGTGAGGCGTTGTGGGATCTTGCCATGAACGATAACAATCTTGTGCTCGCTGTTAATAAATTAGAAGTTGCTCATCACCTGCAACGTGACGTTGAAAAGCGCCACCAAGCGGGCGAAATGGCTAAAACAGATGTCATGCTCGCGCAGCAGGAAACGTTGCGTGCGGAGAAAGAAAAACTACGTGCTGAAGCAGAAGTGATGCATGCCCGACACCGTTATTATTTACTTTCAGGGTTGCGAGAGCTGCCGGCTAGTTTTGCAGAGAAACAATCAGCTTTAGAAGATTACAGCCAATCTTCAATATGGCTTGAAGCACAATCCAAGGTGGGCTTGGCAGAAACTGAACGCGAGTTGGCGCAAGTGGAGAGTCGTGAAAATTTACAGGTGTTATTGAATCTACGGAGCATAAAAGGCGATTTTGATAGCCCCGCCAATGATAGCGTAGGTGTGAAATTACGTATTCCGTTTGGCGGTGAGGCAAGTGCTGCGCCGATTAAAGCGGCAGCCGAGCTTGGTGTTGGCAACGCTTTGAGCGAGCGCGAAACGCTAAAATATGCACTGGAAAACGCCATGCACGAAGCCGAACATAATTTAAGTGTGAGTCGTGCCGAGTTGGTGATTGCCGGCAAGCAGTTCGATATTGCAAAAGAAAGCGTAAGGCTGGCACAAAAAGCCTTTCAATTAGGCGAATCTGATTTAGTGAGCTTGCTTCGCGTACAAGCACAAACTTTTGAGGCAGAGCGTGCGTTTACAACCCGTCAAATTCAGGTGCAGTGGGATATTGCCCGCTACAACCAAACCGTAGGAGTACTTCCGTGAGATATTTTTATAAGAATTACTTTTTATTTTTAAGCCTTGTTTTTGTATCTTTAATCGGTCATGCGCAGGCAGTCGATGCGGCAATGACTGAGGTGGTGATAACTAAGGCTCAGCAACAAAGTTTGGGGGTCACGGTAACGCCCATAGGTAAAAATACGGTATTGAGTAGCCGTCGTTTTCCGGCGGAAATCGTGGTGCCAATTGGACAGGAGCGTGTGGTGAGCGCGCCGCAGTCTGGCTTGCTAGACCAACTCTATGTTGCTGCCGGGCAAAATGTTAAAAAAGGACAAGTGATTGCGCATTTAACCAGCCCTGATTTATTAGTATTGCAGCGAGATTACCTGCAAGCACAGACCCAAAAGAAACTGGCGGCCAGAAGTTTGGCGCGTGATGCCGAGTTGTTAAAAGATGGCATTATTCCGCAGCGGCGTTACCTAGAAACCGAAAGCACGCATGAAGAAACCAGTGCTGCACTGGCTCAACGCAAACAAGCTTTACGCTTGGCAGGAATGAGTGAGAGCGCCATCAACAAATTAAGCCCTACTGCAGGCATGAGTAGTGGCATTACGCTCACGGCGCCTATGGATGGGCAAGTGCTGGAACAGATGGTCGCCACTGGTCAGCATGTTGATACGGCCATGCCTTTGTATAGAATCGCTAAATTGAACCCGCTCTGGCTGGAAATACACGCACCGCTTGAAGGTCTGCCATTTGTAAAAGAGGGTATGCCGGTACGGGTACCTAAATTGCAAGCCAGTGGCAAATTGATTGCTGTGATACGCAGCGTGAACAAAGCGGATCAAACCTTACATTTACGCGCTGAAATTACCAAAGGGGCGGAGAAATTATCTCCAGGTCAGTTTGTTGAGGCCGAAATCAGCCTTGGCGGACAAGCGCAACACTTCAGTGTGCCAAAATCCGCCCTTGCCTGGCAAGGGGCGGAGGCTATGGTGTTTGTACAAACCAAAGTAGGGTTTAGTCCGCTAAAAGTAAAGGTGATTTCTGAGCAGGGGGATGAAGCCATTGTAGAGGCTGCTTTTAATGGCAGTGAGAAAGTTGCCGTGACTGGGATCTCTGCGATTAAAGGGGCTTGGTTAGGGTTAGGGGGTGAATAATGACAATTCTCAAAACTTTTAGAGGTTCTCCATGTTAGCCAAACTTATTCAATTTGCGCTAACGCAACGATTGTTGATGCTCATCCTTACGCTTGGGTTGGCCGTAGCGGGGGTGATTGCCTACCAATCTTTGCCGATTGATGCTTTTCCGGATGTATCTTCAACGCAAGTTAAAATCATTGTCAAAGCGCCTGGTATGACACCAGAAGAAGTAGAAGCGCGTATTACTGCGCCAATAGAAGTTGAAATGCTGGGGATACCCAAACAGGCGGGATTACGCTCTGTGGCTAAATATGCACTCACTGACATTACGGTGGATTTTGAAGATGGCACCGATATTTACTGGGCACGCCAGCAGGTAGCCGAGCGCTTAAATGCGGTATGGTCTAACTTGCCTGCGGATGCTTCGGGCGGAATGGCACCGATGACAACGCCGCTGGGCGAGATGTTCATGTTTACGGTTGAGAGCGACGCATTAAGTCTGCAAGAGCGCCGCAGCCTGTTAGATTGGGTGATACGTCCGCAGTTGCGTACTGTTCCAGGCGTGGCGGATGTCAGTGTTTTAGGCGGCTTGGTGCGTAGTTTTGAAATCGTGCCGGACAATGCACGTATGTATGCGCGTGGCGTAGCGATTGATGCATTGCAGCAAGCATTGGAAAACAATAACCGTAATGGCGGTGCGGGTCGATTAGGTGACGGTGAGGGCTCTTTATTGGTGCGCACAGAAGGTGGTTTTAAAACCATTGAAGATGTACAAAATACCATCGTGCGTACTGATCAAGGCATGTCGGTCAGAATCGCCGATGTGGCAGATGTCCGCATCGGGTCAATTACTCGATATGGCGCTGTAACCAGCAATGGCAAAGGTGAAGTGGTTGAGGGTTTGGTGTTGGGCTTACGCGGTGCCAATGCACAACAAGTCGTAGATGGCGTGAAAGCCAAGTTGGCTGAAATGGCGCCAAGCCTGCCAAAAAGCGTCAAGATTCAGGTATTTTATGACCGTGGTAGTTTGGTAGAACGCGCGGTAAACACCGTGAACAAGGCTTTGTTGGAAGCCATCGTGTTGGTGTTGATTCTGTTGGTGTTGTTTTTAGGTAATTTCAGAGCGGCACTAGCGATTGCTTTTATTCTGCCGTTTTCTGCATTGTTCACATTTTTGTTGATGCGCAATTTTGGTATGTCGGCCAACCTGATGAGCTTGGGCGGGTTGTCGATTGCGATCGGTATGTTGGTTGATGCGGCAGTGGTGGTGGTAGAAAACATCGTGTCACATCTCGCAGATAAAAAGCAGGCCGGTTCGTTACCGCGCTTGCAGTTAATTTATCGCGCAGTGTGCGAGGTGAGCGTGCCGGTCACCGCGGGTGTTTTAATCATCATTACGGTGTTTTTGCCTTTGCTTACGCTGCAAGGTTTAGAGGGTAAGTTGTTCACACCGGTGGCACTTACCATTATGTTCGCATTGGCGGGTTCACTACTTTTGTCGCTTACGGTTATTCCGGTATTGGCTTCATTTTTGCTTAAAGAAGTCAGTCACGAAGATCCGTGGCTGGTACGTAAGGCGTTGGCTGTTTATGAGCCAGTGCTGACGTGGTGTTTGGCGCATGCAAAAGTGATTGTGATTGCGGCATTTATTATGTTGGCGTTTACCGGTGTGGTTTATACCCAAATTGGCAAAACTTTTATGCCGGTCATGGATGAGGGCGATATTATTATCGGCGTAGAAAAACTGCCGTCTATCAATTTGCAGCAAACCATTATTACCGACATGAATGTGCAACGTGCAATTTTAGACCAAGTGCCTGAAGTTAAAGGTATTTATTCTAGAGTAGGGGCGGATGATTTGGGGCTGGACCCGATGGGCTTAAATCAGACCGACAACTTTTTGGTATTGAAGCCGATGAACGAGTGGCGCATGAAAACCAAAGATGAATTGATCGACGAGTTGCGCAAGGTGATGACGCAAATGCCGGGGTTGGCGTACAGCTTCACGCAACCGATTGATATGCGCGTGAATGAAATGATACTGGGGGTGCGTGGCGATTTGGCGATTAAAATTTTTGGCACAGATTTAAATGTGCTGGATGCCAAAGCTCAGCAAATCATCAAGATTTTGGAATCAGTCTCTGGCAGTCAAGATGTTTATACGCCGCAAAATAGTGGCGTGCAATATCTACAAATTAGAATAGACCGCATGGCAGCAGGTCGTCTTGGCTTGAGCATTACCGAGATTGAATCGATATTGCTGGCGCAACTTGAAGGCAAGCAGTTAGGGGTGGTGCAGGAAGGTCAAAGGCGCACGCCAATTTTGATTCGTGGCAGCCAGGATTTGCGTGCTTCACCCGCTGACTTTGGCAATTTAATGCTCACATTGCCGAATGGTACCAACGTGCCGCTTTCTGCGGTAGCCAAGATCGAGCGTGAAGAAGGTCCGGTAAAAGTAGATAGGGAGCGTGGCGCGCGTTTAGTGGTGGTAACAGCCAATGTGCGCGACCGTGATTTGGTGAGCTTTGTGGAAGAAGCTAAACAACGCGTGCAAGCCGAGGTTAAGTTAGACGAAGGCTATTCCATCAAATGGGGTGGCCAGTTCGAAAATCAGCAGCGGGCATCCGCGCGTTTAGCGGTGGTTGTACCCGTCGCCATTGGCTTGATTTTTTTATTGTTATTTGCAACTTTTGGCTCTATCAAGCAAGCATTGCTGATTTTATCCAACATCCCGTTTGCCATGATAGGTGGCGTGTTTGCCCTGTGGATTTCAGGCGAGTATTTATCAGTCCCCGCCTCGGTTGGCTTTATTGCGCTACTGGGGATTGCCGTATTGAATGGGGTGGTGATGGTGAGCTACTTTAACCAGCTTAAAGCGCAAGGCGAGGAGCTACTCACGATTGTAGTTGAAGGCGCAAAGCGTAGATTAAGACCCGTGTTGATGACAGCAAGCATTGCTGCATTTGGGCTGATTCCTTTGTTATTTGCCACCGGACCGGGGTCTGAGGTTCAACGGCCGTTGGCGATTGTGGTGATAGGCGGCTTAATTAGCTCAACAGCACTTACTTTGGTATTACTGCCAATTTTTTATCGTCGATTCTTTAAGTAGGAAGAATATATACAAACGTTGAGACAACCTTTAAAAGCTTAAACTAGTCCTCAATTGGCTATAAAATTCCAATTTACGCTCCGCTTGCAGTTTCGCAGTCCATAAACCCAAGGCATAAGTCTTGGCAAGGCGACCAAGCTCAAACCTTTCTTCAGGATTCATCAGCAGTTGATGTACCCTTTTAGAAAATTTGACTGTGTCGTCCGGCGCGATCCATGCACCCTGCCCTTCGACCAAAATTGAAGCGGTACCTAGCTCCGCAATCGCTACCACCGGAGTACCTTGTGCCATCGCCTCCAACAACACCAGTCCTTGCGTTTCACTTTTGGATGCAAATACAAACACATCAGCCGCTTGATAACAGGCGTTTAACTCTGTGTTGCGATCTAAATACCCAATAAATTTGATATTTTGTTCGATGCCCAGTGTTTTAGCTAACTTATGCAAACTTGATTCCGCAGGGCCTTCACCAGTGACCACCAGCAATACATCCGGACGTTGTTCAATTAACGTTTTTGTCATTTCCAGTAAAAAGTTGATATTTTTCTCAAAAGCGACTCGGCCAACATACAGCAACATGGGGCGATCTAAGGGAATATCATATTTGAGTCTAAATGCTTCACCATCAGCTTCTTTAAAACTATGCATTTGCAGTCCGGTAGGAATAACCTCTGCCGGCACTTCAACGCCATAACCGCGCAACACATCCAACATTGGCTTAGAAGGCGCAACAATCGCATCAACGGCATTGCATTGCCGTTTGGAAATCATTCTTGCCATGCCGCGTGCCATCACCTTAGGCATCCATGGCAAATAGTGATGTAAGTAATCTTCGAAGAACGTGTGATAAGTTTCTATACAAGGGATATTTAATTCACGTGCCAGCTTAAGCCCTACATAATGCGCAACAAAAGGCGTGTGCACATGCACAATGTCGTAATCCGCTTGACGAAGCTCTGGCAGGCGCTGAAGCACCTCACCGTATTTCATCAATTTATCTTCCGGGTCAAAATAAATGCTGCGCGCCGGAATGCGTTTTATCCAGGCCTCGTCTTGCGTTGTCACCCCATAACATGGGGCAATTAAATGTACCTCATGCCCTGAATTTTGCATTTGCTCAACAAAGGTTCTAATGGAGGTGGATACCCCATTGATACGTGGGAAATATACATCTGATATAAACAGTATTTTCATTTGCGTTATTTGGCCTCATCCATTAGATAAATCAATAAGATAGGCTAAATATAATCACGTAATATGACAATTTAATGAATATGACATCAGCGCCTTAGCTTAGTTAAACCTAATATTCACATACCGTGAAAGTAATACCTGTCACTAAAATATCATGATGCTGTCATGTGTTTTTAATGCATGACTGGCAAAGTCACCGGCATGCAAATACCAACCTTTATTAAAAAGTATTACTGGTGGCTACCGTTCTGCGTGTATTCAGTAGACGCAAATGCATGGGGCTTGGTCACGCATCTTTATTTTGCACAATCTTTACTATGGGCAATGCCATTGTTGGACCCACGCCTGCAAGGGGCTATCAAACGCTTCCCAGATTTGGTCATGGCAGGCGCCTGCTTACCCGACCTTGCAATTATTAGCCACCGCTTTCGACATACGCATCTATGGGAAAATGCACATCATTTATTACAAGTAGCACAAACCGATGAGGAAACGGCCATTGCCATCGGTTACGCAAGCCATTTATATATCGATGTCATTGCGCATCATCACTTTGTCCCCGCCCATGAAGCCATGTGGCTAAATAACTCCATGTTTACACACATTACATCTGAATGGGCGATGGACGCACACTTAGCACCTTTGTTGAATACGTCGCCGCGGCACTTACTCAAACAGCATCAAACCTTGATTTCAAAATTTATATCGCCACATTTTCGCTGTCCAGAAAGTGTAACCATCCTTGCGTTAAAACGCCTGGCCTTGGGTGATGGCCTATTACGATTGATGAAAATACCACACTTCATTTACGGCATGGTGCGTTTGATTGATAGACGTGTAAGCAAACACTTTGTATATTATGTGGCAAAAACACAGCTTGCCGTAGCGGATATAGGCGAAGTGTTAAATGGCACTAAGCCAGCTTTCGAACCAGAACAGGGAAATATCAGTATAGAGAAATTGGAAGTTTGGCGCGCCGAGTGTCTAAGCCACTTACACTTAATGCATCCTAAACCAATACAGTATTTTGTCGGCCCCAACTACTCCACTTAGGAAAGCGCTGATTGAAAAGTTGAGTGGTTTCAGTAGCTATACCAATAGAATAGACAGACCGCCAATCAATGAGCCGATTAAGGCTCCCGCCAACACATCGCTCGGATAGTGCAGCCCTAACACCACACGGGACAGCGCCACCATGCTGGCAAACGGCACTAAAACAAAAGATAATTGGGGATAGTAGCTCAGCGCCACCACACTAAATAGTACCGCATGCAAGGTGTGGCCAGAAGGAAAACTAAATTTATCCAGCGGCGTACCCGTTAAACGAATATCTTGCCGCACTTCATAAGGACGTGGTCGTAAAGTTTTGCCTTTCAGCCATTTATAAAGCAATGTACCAATCAAGCCGGCAATCCCCATATGCAGCACAGGCACAACACCATCTGCACCTTGAGTGACCAGTATGCCAATCATCAGCCCATACCAGAATACGCCGTCCCCTAGCCGACTAACCAGCCTAAAACTATCACGTATCAGCCTGTATTGACTGGTATGACTTACAGCAACACACACATTGCTATCCAGCTGATGCATACGATGCAAATATAAACGCATTTTATATGACAACATTCACCTCCAACTTAACTAAAGTTGTGGCTAGCTTGTCACTGCAATGTGAACAATTGATGACAATAAAATAAATATTTTTTGAATTAGAATGCTACAGCTAAGATGTCGCCTGCGTCACCACATCGGCAATTCTCTGAGCTAACGCCTCCACTTGCGACTGGTTTTCACCTTCTACCATCACACGAATTTTTGGTTCGGTGCCCGATGCTCTGAGCAATACTCGCCCGGCGTCTTTAAGCTCGGTTTCCGCTTGTTTTACTGCACTTTGAATATCCGCATGCGCATTTAAATCAATTTTCTGTTTAGTCGTAACATTGATTAACACTTGTGGGTAGAGCGTTAAATCGGCTCCCAACTGCCCCAGCGTTTTTTTACTCTGAATGACTGCATGTAACACTTGCAGGGCGGCAATAATGCCATCGCCGCTACTATGCTTATCCAGCGTTAAGATATGTCCTGAATTTTCACCGCCTAATTGCCAGTCATTTTGATTGAGCAGCTCCAGCACATAACGGTCACCAACTTTTGCCCGAGCAAAAGGAATGTTCATTGCGGCAAGTTTGTGTTCCAGCGCCAGATTGGTCATCAGTGTGCCAACAACACCGCCTTGTAAAATACCGCTGTGTTGACGTGCTGCAGCGATAATATATAGCAGTTGGTCGCCATCCAATAACTGACCTTCATTATCGACCATCATCACGCGGTCACCGTCACCATCAAATGCAATGCCCAAATCTGCCTGATGCTCAATCACCGCTTTCTGCAAAGCCTGAGGGTGCGTAGAGCCAACTTGTTCGTTAATGTTCAAACCATCAGGCTTGCTACCAATGGCGACGACCTCTGCCCCTAATTCATGAAATACCGGTGGCGCCACATGATAAGTTGCGCCATGCGCACAATCCAAAACAATTTTTAATCCACGTAAGTCCAAGTGATTTGGAAAAGTACTTTTACAAAATTCCACATAACGCCCAGCCGCATCATCAATACGGCGTGCTTTGCCTAATTTAGCCGATTCCATCACTTGCATCGGCTGATCAAGCGCGGCTTCAATCGCATGCTCAACGTCATCCGGTAATTTAGTGCCGAGGCTTGAAAAAAACTTGATGCCGTTATCGTAAAAGGGATTGTGCGATGCAGAAATGACAATGCCCGCTTGCGCCCTCAAGGCTCGAGTAAGATATGCCACAGCGGGAGTCGGCATCGGGCCGGTCAGCAAAACATCAACACCTGCGGCAGACAACCCCGCTTCCAAAGCCGCTTCCAGCATGTAGCCAGAAATACGCGTATCTTTACCAATCAGTACCGCCGGACGTGCCCCCTTGGCCAAGTGGCTGTCAATACCGGTCAACACCCGCCCTGCGGCATACCCTAAACGCATTACAAAATCCGGCGTGATAGGCGCATCACCAACACGCCCACGAATACCATCCGTACCGAAATACTTTTTACTCATATTGATATTTTCCCAAACTATTCATTTAGCACTTCAACCCATCACTACCGCGACCATTTTAAGTGCATCCACGGTCGCTTTCACATCGTGCACACGTACTATTTTAGCGCCTTTCATTGCGGATATGACAGAAGCAGCGAGTCCAGCATGCAGCCGTTGCTGCTCATCACCTCCCGCAATTTTTCCTAGCACAGATTTACGAGATAACCCGACCAAAAGCGGTTGACCAATGTCGGCCAATGCCTCCAGATGCTGAATCAATGCAATGTTATGTGCCGTAGTCTTGCCAAAACCAAAACCTGGGTCAAGTACAATACGCTCACGTGCAACACCATGCGCAATCGCAGCATGCATCCTGTCAGTTAAAAACTGTTTAACTTCTTCCACCACATCGGTATAACTTGGATTGATTTGCATGGTCTGCGGTGTGCCTTGCATGTGCATTAGGCACACACCGGCATCACTATTTGCAACGACCTCCAGTGCGCCATCTTCTTGTAGTGCGCGAATATCATTCACAATATCCGCCCCTGCAGCAATGGCAGCACGCATGACTTCTGGCTTATAAGTATCAATTGAAAGTGGCACTGCTGATCGCGCATGCAATGCTTCTATGACTGGAATCACACGGCTTAATTCTTCGTCCAGACTCACCGGTGTTGCCCCGGGTCGGGTAGATTCACCGCCTACGTCTAAAATATCTGCGCCTTCTGCAATCAGTTGCAGGCCATGTGCTACGGCCAGATTGGTAGAAGAAAATTTTCCGCCATCAGAAAATGAATCCGGCGTTACATTGACGATGCCCATGACATGCGGACGATCTAAATTGAGCCTGTATCTACCACAAATGAATTGAGAATGAGCGCGCATGGGCCATTATACTGAATAAAAAGCACAAGATAAAAAGGGTTGGAAAATTCCAACCCTTTTTAGTAATACAGCCTATATTAGATTAAGTCTTAGCTGTTGACTGCGGCGCCGGTGCCGCACTTGCTCCTGATGACCCAGCATCCTGAGTTGGCGGCATTTTGCTTTGCGTAGGTTTAGGCGCACGTACCGGTATGCCTGCCATAATATCTTGGATCTGATCAGCATCTATCGTTTCGTATTCCATCAAAGCAGCGGTCATCGCTTCCACTTTGTCGCGATTAGCTTCGAGCAATTGACGTGCGATACCATATTGCTCATCTAAAATTCGACGAATCTCGGCATCCACTTTTTGCTGCGTTGCTTCAGATACGGTTTTAGAACTCATGCTGCCAAAGAAAGAGTCCTGCTCACTGCCCGTATAGACCATTGTGCCCAAAGCATCGCTCATGCCATAACGTGTCACCATGTCACGCGCCAACTTGGTGGCACGCTCAAAGTCGTTAGAAGCGCCTGTGGACATTTGGTGCATAAAAATCTCTTCAGCAATACGACCGCCAAACAAAATTGAAATCTCTTCCAACATTTTGTCTTTGTAATTGCTGATACGGTCAAACTCAGGCAATTGCCATGTCAGTCCTAACGCCCACCCGCGTGGCATGATAGTGACTTTATGCACTGGGTCAGCTTTAGGCAATAATTCAGCGACCACCGCGTGACCTGACTCATGGTATGCCGTGCTGCGACGCTCCTCATCTCGCATCACCATGGATTTACGCTCTGGCCCCATGAATATTTTATCTTTTGCATCTTCAAAATCCTGCATATCCACGGTGCGCTTGTTACGACGCGCGGCAAACAAAGCCGCCTCATTCACCAGATTGGCTAAATCAGCACCGCTAAAGCCGGGGGTACCGCGCGCCAAAATGTCAGCCTTCACATCTGCATCAATAGGGACCTTGCGCATGTGCACCAACAAAATTTGTTCGCGACCTTTAATATCAGGTAAACCTACCATCACCTGACGGTCAAAGCGACCTGGGCGCAGTAAAGCCTTGTCCAGCACATCCGCCCTGTTGGTTGCGGCAATCACAATTACGCCTGAATTGGCTTCAAAACCGTCCATCTCTACCAACATCTGGTTAAGGGTTTGTTCGCGCTCGTCATTACCACCACCGGTACCCGCGCCACGACTACGACCAACCGCATCAATTTCATCAATAAAAATAATGCATGGTGAATTCTTTTTGGCCGTTTCAAACATATCACGCACACGTGAAGCACCAACACCGACAAACATTTCAACAAAGTCAGATCCTGAAATGGTAAAAAATGGTACTTTAGCCTCACCGGCAATGGCACGCGCCAACAAAGTTTTCCCTGTACCAGGAGGACCCACCATTAAAACGCCACGCGGAATGCGGCCACCTAATTTCTGGAACTTTCCAGGATCGCGCAAGAACTCAACCAGCTCAAATACCTCTTCTTTCGCCTCGTCACATCCAGCGACATCGGCAAACGTTGTTTGGTTATTACCTTCATCCAATTGGCGCGCTTTGCTTTTGCCAAACGAGAACGGACCACCACCTTTGCCGCCGCCTTGCATTTGGCGCATAAAGAATATCCACACCCCAATCAGCAAAATCATAGGGAACCAGGAAACAAAAATACTCATGAGGAATGACTGTTCCTCATCCGGCTTAGATTCAACCGCCACGTTATATTTAAGCAGATCGGACACTAACCACGGGTCTGATGGGGCATAGGAGGTGAATTTCTTGCCATCTTGCGTGGTTCCGCGCAACACACGACCATCAATTTGCACCTTGGCAACGCGGCCGTCTTTAACTTCCTGTATAAATTGTGAATACACAATCTGATTGTCAGCGCTGCTCTTAACGCCAGATAAATTGAAAACTGCCATCAGCGCCATGGCAATGGCCAGCCAAATGGCGATATTCTTGAAAACGTTGTTCAAAATTTCGTTCCTTTTATCAACGACTAAATACTTTTGCTATGCGTAGCTTAACCCAAGTTCTAGGATTTTCGCCCGATACCCAATAAATAAACTTCGCTGCTTCTATCGCGTGAAGCTTTAGGTTTACGTGTCACCACTTTATCAAACATTTGACGCATATTTTGTAAAATTTCTTCAAAACCTGCGCCTATGAATACTTTAACCAGAAAACTACCGCTTGGTTTTAGCCACTCCCGACTAAACTCCAATGCCAACTCAGTTAAGTAGGCTGCACCGGCCTGATCCACATCTTTAACACCACTGATATTGGGCGCCATATCCGCAATTACAAGGTCAACCTGGAGATTATTTAATCTTTCCTCTAACCGCCTTAACACCGATTCTTCACGAAAGTCACCTTGTATGAAAGTCACGCCACCGATTGGCGGCATGTCTAATATATCCAGCGCAATGACTTTCCCCTGCCCTTTCAGGCGTTGCACTGCTACCTGCGACCAACTGCCGGGGGCGGAGCCTAAGTCCACAATCGTCATACCCGGCTTGATGAGCTTATCTTTGTCATCAATCTCCATCAGCTTATAGGCCGCGCGCGCGCGATAACCTTCTTTTTGTGCAAGTTTTACATAAGGATCATTCAGGTGCTCTTGCATCCAGGCTTTACTGGTACGGCTAGGCTTCATAGCGTACCCTCAAATAAAAGTGTGCTTCGTGTTAAAATAAGCAATTATTTAATCCTGTAAGAAAATATGAAACTAAGCACCAAACAAATTGCACATCTACGTGGCCTTGCACACAACCTGAATCCCGTAGTAATGATAGGCAACAGCGGACTCACCGAGAACGTCATGAAAGAGATTGAGCTTAACTTAAATGCACATGAACTCATTAAAGTACAGGTTGCCGGTGATGATCGCGATGCGCGCAAAGCGATTTTTGAAGAAATCTGCAATAAAACCAATGCCATTGCAGTACACCACATTGGCAAACAACTGGTATTTTATCGCTCAAGCAGCACAGTAAAAGAAAGTGCTAAAGTTGTAATACCCAAGCTTTAAGACTGATTAAGTGGGCTTCTCAATAGATTATCGCGCCTTCAACACCATAACAATCGCCAGCAAGCACTCAAATAAATAAGCAATACTGGCGATGCCGTGCCAAGTCTTAAATCGGTCTGCAAATACACTTTGCATTACATCTGCCGGTAGCGCCTGCGCTTTCAGGCCTTCTAAAATATGCTGGACACCAAAGTGCCCGGCAAACACCAACAACAACATCAAAAATACGACCCAGAAAAACAGTTGCTTTAATGCCGGCGTACCAAATTGTACTAAGCGGACAATAAGCAGATAAAACGCACTGGCTAAACCAATGTAACTCACTACAGTAAATAGTTTGCCAGCAAGCATGCCCGCTAACTGCTTATCTTGCAAGCTATCGAATAGTACATAGGCGCTGATGCCGGTAGCCCACAAGGCACCAGCCCATAATGCGATGATAATCAGTGATAATCTATTAGCCATAACCGTATACTAAACCAAACTTTAGTTAAATATATGCAACATCAAGCACTTCGTACTCTTTAATGCCACCAGGCGCGGCAACTTCTGCTATATCACCGACTGATTTGCCAATCAAACCACGTGCAATCGGTGAGCCTACCGAGATTTTACCGTTTTTAATATCGGCTTCATCTTCACCCACAATTTGATAGGTTTTGTTATCGCCTGAATCCAAATCTTCAATATTGACCGTTGCGCCGAATACTACCCGACCATCCGCATTCAATGTTCGTGGATCAATAACTTGCAAATTAGACAGCTTGGCTTCCACTTCGTTAATACGACCCTCAATAAAGCTTTGACGCTCTTTTGCCGCTTCATACTCTGCATTTTCAGACAAATCACCTTGTGCGCGTGCTTCAGCAATCGCTTGAATAATGTGGGGTCTATCGATACTGCGTAAACGTAATAACTCTTCTTTTAGCAACTCTGCACCACGCACAGTTACTGGAATTTGACTCACTGCCATACAACTTTCCTTATACTAAAAAACAAAACCACACTCGAAAAATGAGCGTGGTTTTTAATAAAACTAAATTTGAATTAGGCTTAGTTTATTTTAAGCCAGTTGTTTATGCAAGCTCTGCAATGATTCCACTTGCAGTTCCTGCATATGCGCCATACCAACACATGCGGCTTTTGCACCTGCAATCGTAGTGTAATAAGTCACTTTGTTCTGCAGCGCACTACGGCGGATTTCATAGGAGTCTGCTACAGCGCGTTTATCTTCGGTCACATTCACAATAAAGCTGATATCACCATTTTTGATCATATCTACAATATGCGGCCGCCCTTCGGCCACTTTATTCACCGCTTGTACGGTTAAGCCGATTTCCGTCAATGCTGCTGCAGTGCCTTTGGTCGCCACCAAATCAAACCCTAAGCGGCGTAATTGTTGTGCAATTTCAACCACTTTTGAGTAGTCTTCCTTACGCACGCTGATAAAGGCCCTACCGCCTTCTGGCAACTTGGCAGAAGCGCCAAGCTGCGACTTCAGGAATGCCTCGGCAAATGTACCGCCTACGCCCATCACCTCTCCTGTGGACTTCATTTCAGGACCTAAAATCGTATCTACCCCCGGAAACTTGATGAAAGGGAATACCGCCTCTTTCACTGAGTAGAACGGTGGAATAATCTCACGTGTTACCTGTTGTGATTTGAGCGATTGTCCAACCATGCAACGTGCAGCCACTTTTGCCAACTGCAAACCACAGGCTTTCGATACAAACGGCACGGTACGTGAGGCACGTGGATTCACTTCAAGCACATATACGGTTTCACCTTGAATGGCGAACTGTACGTTCATTAAACCGACCACACCCAGCGCTTTTGCCATTTGCTTGGTTTGCACGCGCAGTTCATCCTGCAACTTGGCTGACAAACTATAAGGCGGTAGCGAACATGCGGAGTCACCTGAGTGAACCCCCGCTTGTTCAACGTGCTCCATGATGCCACCGATAACCACATCACCCGCGCTGTCACACAGCGCATCTACATCCACCTCCAGCGCATCGTTCAAGAATCGATCCAACAACACTGGCGATTCATTTGAAACTTTTACCGCTTCACGCATGTAGCGCTCTAGCTGACTTTGCTCCTGCACAATCTCCATCGCGCGACCGCCCAGCACGTAGCTAGGACGAACCACTAATGGATAACCAATTTCCAGCGCTAGACGAATGGCTTCTTCCGGCGTTCTGGCAGTGCGGTTTGGTGGTTGTTTTAACCCTAACTCTTGTAGCATTTTCTGGAAACGTTCACGGTCTTCAGCCTTATCAATCGCATCCGGTGTCGTACCAATAATGGGCACACCCGCTTTTTCCAAATCACGTGCCAACTTAAGTGGTGTTTGACCACCGTATTGCACAATCACGCCCACCGGTTTCTCCAGTGCCACAATTTCCAATACATCTTCAAGGGTCACTGGTTCGAAATACAAGCGGTCCGACGTGTCGTAATCAGTTGAAACAGTTTCAGGATTGCAATTAACCATGATAGTTTCATAGCCATCTTCACGCATCGCAATCGCTGCATGCACGCAGCAATAATCAAACTCAATGCCTTGACCAATACGATTCGGCCCGCCACCCAGCACCATGATTTTCTTTTTGTTAGTAGGCTGCGCTTCGCATTCTTCTTCGTAGGTTGAATACATATACGCCGTGTTAGTCGCAAACTCGGCCGCGCAAGTATCCACGCGCTTATATACCGGACGCACATTCAACGCTTGGCGATAGGCGCGCACAGCATGCTGATCCGTATCCAGCAACTTGGCTAAACGTCGATCTGAGAAGCCGCGACGTTTTAATTGCAACAAAGCAGTCTTATCCAAATCAGCGATATGTTTGCCTTTTAATGCCTGCTCCCGATCAATAATATCTTTAATTTGCACCAGAAACCAAGTGTCAATTTTTGAAATATCAAATACTTCAGCTACGCTCAAACCCATTCTAAAGGCATCACCCACATACCAGATGCGCTCAGGACCAGGCACACCAATCTCTCTAGTAATGGTGTCCATGTCTGTGGCTTTCTCATCCAGGCCATCCACACCAACCTCAAGACCGCGCAGGGCTTTTTGAAACGACTCTTGGAAAGTACGGCCAATGGCCATCACCTCACCAACAGACTTCATCTGTGTGGTTAAGCGCGAGTCTGCCTGTGGAAATTTCTCAAAAGCAAATCTGGGGATTTTGGTAACAACGTAATCAATGCTTGGCTCAAACGACACAGGAGTCGCGCCACCGGTAATTTCATTGCGCAACTCATCCAAGGTAAAGCCTACCGCCAGCTTGGCTGCCACTTTAGCAATTGGGAAGCCGGTCGCCTTTGAAGCGAGTGCAGATGAACGCGACACGCGCGGGTTCATCTCAATCACAATCATACGGCCATCGTCAGGATTGATAGCGAACTGCACATTTGAACCACCCGTATCCACACCGATTTCACGCAATACGGCCAATGAGGCATTACGCATGATTTGATATTCTTTATCAGTCAATGTTTGTGCAGGCGCAACGGTAATCGAGTCCCCCGTATGCACACCCATTGGATCCAGGTTCTCAATCGAGCAAATAATAATGCAATTGTCCGCAGAGTCGCGCACCACTTCCATCTCGTATTCTTTCCAACCAAGCAATGATTCTTCAATCAATAACTCGCTGGTGGGCGAAGCATCCAAACCACGCTCACAGATGGTGATAAATTCTTCACGGTTATACGCAATACCGCCGCCACTACCGCCCATGGTGAATGATGGACGAATGATTGCAGGATAACCAATCGTTGCTTGCACTTGCAAGGCTTCTTCCATGCTATGCGCCACGGCTGATCTGGCTGAACCCAGACCAATCTTCGTCATTGCATCTTTGAATTTTTGACGGTCTTCAGCTTTATCAATCGCCTCTTTTGAAGCACCAATCAGCTCAACGTTATATTTTGCCAGTACGCCGTGTTTATCCAGATCCAGCGCACAGTTCAAAGCAGTTTGCCCGCCCATGGTCGGCAACAAAGCATCCGGACGCTCTTTTTCGATGATTTTCTCAACGACCTGCCAAGTGACCGGCTCGATGTAGGTCGCATCCGCCATCTCAGGGTCGGTCATGATGGTAGCAGGGTTAGAGTTCACTAGGACTACACGGTAACCTTCTTCACGCAGGGCTTTACAGGCCTGTGCGCCAGAATAATCAAACTCGCAAGCTTGCCCAATCACAATCGGACCTGCGCCGATGATTAAAATACTTTTAATGTCTGTACGTTTTGCCATTAGCCAGCCTTTCTTTCTTCTGTCTTGCCTGCTTGCATCATGCTAATGAAGCGATCAAACAAATAACTCATTTCTGTAGGGCCAGGACTTGCCTCTGGGTGACCTTGGAAACTAAACGCAGGCTTATCTGTACGTGCAATACCTTGCAAACTGCCATCAAACAGGGAGGTATGTGTCACCTTCACATTGGCAGGCAGACTTTCTGCATCCACAGCAAAGCCATGGTTTTGACTCGTGATATACACACGCTTGGTTTCAACATCCTGTACCGGATGATTTGCACCATGATGACCAAACTTCATTTTTAGTGTTTTTGCACCAGAAGCGAGCGCCAATAACTGATGTCCTAGGCAAATACCGAACGTCGGCACGCCTTTATCAACAATGGTTTTTATTGCCGCAATTGCGTAATCGCACGGCTGCGGGTCACCGGGACCATTTGATAAAAATACACCATCAGGATTAAGTGCTAACGCTTCTTCTGCGGTTGCTTGTGCAGGCAACACAGTGACCTTGCAGCCACGTGAAACCAACATGCGCAGAATGTTACGTTTAACACCGTAATCATAGGCAACGACATGGAATTTTTCGGTGGGCGCTTTTGTAAACCCCTGACCTAACGCCCACTCACCTTCTGTGAATGCATAAGGTTTATCGCACGTCACTACTTTAGCTAAATCCATTCCATTCAAGCCAGGGAAGCCGGCAATCGCGCTAGTCGCCAATGACAACGCTTTAGCTTCATCCGCCTCACCAGCCACAATAACTCCTGTTTGCGCACCTTTTTCGCGCAAAATTCGTGTGAGTTTGCGCGTATCAATATCGGCAATTGCAACAACATTGTTAGCAACCAAGTATTCAGACAAAGACTGAGTATTTCTAAAATTACTATGCGCCAGTGGCAAGTCTCGAACAATCAAACCGCTTGCGTAAACCTTGCCAGACTCAACGTCTTCGGCATTCACCCCGTAATTACCAATATGCGGGTAAGTAAGCGTCACGATTTGTTTGGTATAAGAAGGGTCTGTCAGTATTTCTTGATAGCCGGTCATGGAAGTATTAAACACAACCTCGGCTGCAGCATGCCCGGAAGCCCCAATTGACATGCCACGAAACACGGTTCCATCTGCTAGTACGAGTATGGCGGGCAGGCTTTGTGACACAGCAACTCCTTGTTTTGCAACGTTAATGTTTAAAATCTTTAAGTCCATCATGAACAGATGGCAGATATGCAAAACGGGAGGAGCTTTGTATACTCTTCCCGTTTCAGAATTGACGAATTATAGCGAAAAAAAAGCGGCTAATCAATGTTAACGTTGCATTTGCATCATCTACTTATCATGAACTTTTGCCAACTTCACTTCTTGCAAATGTTAACGCAGAGATAAAACGTCTTGCATGTCAAACAGGCCGGATTTTTTACCTGCCAAGAATTTGGCTGCACGTAACGCGCCAACTGCAAAAGTTGCGCGACTGCTGGCTTTATGTGTGATTTCCACACGCTCACCAATCCCTGCGAACACTACCGTATGGTCACCCACAACATCGCCGCCACGTAGCGTGGCAAAGCCTATTTTGCCTGCCTCACGCTCACCGGTAACGCCTTCACGCGCATAAATGGCGCAATCTGCCAGATTCTGCCCTAAGCCTTTTGCCGCCGCCTCGCCTAAACGCAGCGCCGTGCCCGATGGCGCATCCACCTTGTAACGATGATGCATCTCTACCACTTCAACATCATAGCCATCGTTCAGAACTTTGGCAGCCTGCTCCACAAGGTTAATCAAGAGCGTCACGCCTACGCTCATGTTAGGCGCAAACACGATAGGAATATGCTTTGATGCCGCTTCAATAGCAAGCTTCTCTTCAGTAGAAAAACCTGTTGTGCCAATCACCAAAGCAACTTTAGCTTGCTGACATGCCTCCAGATAAACCATGCTGGCTTCTGGACGCGTAAAATCTACCAACACGTCCGCATTTTTTAATGCCGCGTTGATATCAGCGACCACTTTAACGCCTGACAATTTACCAAATTGCTCACCGGCATCACGTCCCAAGTGAAGATTGTCAGCTCTATCCAATGCCCCGTGAAGCGTCAACTCAGCATCCGCAAACACACCTTCCAGCAGGGCGTGACCCATACGACCGGAACAGCCGGCAATGACTACCTTCAATGGATTAACCATGTTTTTCAAAACCTGATCCTTCAAAAATATGTGACTTAAAAATCAACTTTTAGTGACGGCGCAACATTAGCGCGCATAAGAAAATCAAAACCCAATCTTCTCCAACATACTGTCAAAAAATCCCGGTTCACCTTCGGGTGGCAATTCTTTTGGTTTAGGTGGCTCTTTATTTCCAGCGCGAGGCACCACAACAACAGGTTTAGTCACAGGCTCTACTTTAGGTGCAGCAACCACAGGATCGGCCGCCACGGGAGTTTCGCTTGGTAAAACAGGCGATGCCGCTTCTGCGCTAGTCGGCACCTCAACAGGAATAGCCAATATAGATTTAGGCTCTTCTGTCGGCGGAGTAATATTTTTCGTTACTGGAGCCTCTGGTTTTTTCTGCGCGGCTTCAGCTTTTGCTTTAGCCGAAGCTTCTTTTTCGGCAGCTTCTTTAGCTAAAGCCGCCTCGTCTTTTTCCCAAAACTTCAATTTACGGAGCAAACCTTTTTCTTCTGGTTTTTTATAGGGCTCAACAACGCGAGTGCCTGCTTCTGCAGCGGCTCCATCCGGATTTGATTTTTCACTCGTGGCTGGAATAACATCGCCACGCACAGTTTTTAATAGCTCGGTTTCAAAGTCTAAAATCACACGACGCTGCTCGGTAATTTTACCGCCCTCTCGCATCTGATAAACGTAATCCCAGCGGTTACTATGGAAGCTGTCTTGAATCAGCGGCGTGCCCATGATAAAACGCACTTGCGACTTCGTCATGCCAGGACGCAATTGCAACAGCATTTTAGAAGTCACCACATTGCCTTGCTGCACATCCAGCTTGTAGGGCTTCACCGTTGGCAGCGCCGTGCCGCATGCCGTACATACCAGCGCCAATAAAACAATAAGATAACGTAGAATGGAGAAATAACGCATATCATGACTTTAATTTGAATTGGCGTTAATATACCACGTAGCGTGCGAACCCAAAACATCCCCTTTTGTTAATTGTGAATAATCTGACATGCAAGATCAAAAAGACTTAAAGAACGCAGGACTTAAGGCCACTTTGCCGCGACTCAAAGTGCTGAGCTTGTTTGAAAATAGCAAAGAGCGACATTTATCAGCCGAAGATATCTACAAAATCATGATCACCTCTGGCGAAGATGTGGGTTTAGCCACGGTTTACCGTGTACTCACACAGTTTGAACAGGCCGGTCTATTGATTCGCCACCATTTTGAAAGCGGCAAAGCTGTATTTGAACTCAATAGCGGCGGCCATCATGACCATGTGGTATGCATCAAATGCGGTCGTGTCGAAGAATTTTACGACGCAGAAATTGAAAAAAGACAAGAAAGCGCAGCCGCCAAGCTAGGATTCACCATGCAAGACCACTCTCTGACAATTTATGGCACTTGCGCCAAACAGCCTTGCGTACATAAAAACTAGCAAACTACCTTGCCAGCATTTCCTTCGCGTGTTGTCGCGTCGTTTCGGTAAGCTCAATGCCGCCTAGCATACGGGCAACTTCTTCAATCCGTTCAGCATCCGTTAATTTCGCTATCGTACTTAATGTTTGTCCGTTTACCTGTGCTTTACTAACTCGAAGGTGGTATCGACCCAAAGCCGCCACTTGTGGCAAGTGCGTAATCACCAGCACTTGGCGCTGCCCAGTCTTTTGCTCGCCTAATTGTTTCAGCAATTGCCCGACGACTTCAGCCACGCCACCACCAATGCCCACATCCACCTCATCAAATATCATGGTGGGAATACTTTCTTTTTGTGCGGTCACTACGCGAATCGCCAGACTGATGCGCGACAACTCACCGCCAGAAGCCACTTTGCCGAGTGGGCGGGCGGCAACACCCGCATGACCTGCCACCAGAAATTCGACTTGCTCCAGCCCATTTGCGCTGGGTGATTGATGCGTTAACGCCACTTCGAACTTACCGCCCGCAAGCGACAGGCGTTGCATTTCTGTACTAATTTGTGCGCTTAATTTTGCCGCCGCAACTTTACGACCGTCACTCAGCAACTGTGCGTTTTGATTGTAAGCGGCAAAGGCTTGGGTCTCTTTCTGCGCCAATTCACCATCATTCACAAATAACTCAAGCTCAGCCATGCGCGCCTGGGACTGCGCTAACAAGTCAGCCAGCTCATCGGGTTTTACCCGATACTTACGTGCAGCATTGTGTACACTTTGAATTTTGGACTCCAGCTCAGCCAACCGCTCCGGATCCAGTTCTGTGCGCTGTAAGTAGCGGTTTAAGAATCGGTCTGTTTCTTCTAATTGAATAATGGCGGAATCCAATGTTTCCGTCGCCTCAGTTATCGCGCTGTCGTATTCACTCAAGCCTTGCAACTTATGTTGCACTTGGGTCAGCAGGCGCATTGCCGATAATTCGCCTTCACTTAATAGCTCACGGCATTGCTCGCCACCCGTAATTAAGCTCGCGCCATTTGATAAGCGCGAATGCTCTTGTTGCAAGCCTTCCCATTCCGTTTGGCTGATTGCAAACTGCGACAATTCACGTGTTTTGTCACGTAAATCTGCCAACTCTTCGGCAAACTGATGCGCATTTTCTTCGGCTTTCACCCTTTGCTGATGCAACTGATACCATGCCTTGTAGTCGCCAGTTACTTGCGTCGCCAGCACCGATAAACCGGCATAGCTATCCAGCACGTTGCGTTGCGTTGCTGATTTTAATAGCGAGTGATGCGCGTTCTGGCTATAAATATCCACCAGCAACTCACCTAATTCTTTTAGTTGCGCCACCGTCACCGTGGCGCCATTGATAAAAGCGCGAGAGCGGCCATCGACATACATCACCCGGCGCAGTAACAACTCATTTATGTCGCTGTCTATCTCGGATTGAGTTAGCCATAGCCGAGCTTCTGCATTATTTGCAATGTTGAAAATAGCGCTGATTTCTGCTTTGTCGCAACCCACGCGGGTTACGCCACCCTCGCCGCGCGCCCCTAACGCCAACGACAATGCATCGATTAAAATAGATTTTCCTGCGCCGGTTTCACCCGTGAGCACGGTAAATCCTGCGTTAAACTCCAAGTCTAATTGGCTGACAATGACAAAATCACGAATGGAAAGGCTTTGTAACATGGATTCAATATTTCATTATTAAAATCAAAAATGGCAAGGCGACGAGCCGCAGACAGTACATTTTAGTACGGCAAGATGAAGGCAACACCGTCAGTTTTGATTTTTGCAATGAAATTATCCCCAGTTGAGCTTGTTGCGCAACATATCAAAATAACAATACTCACTTGGATGTAGCAATGAAATGGTTTTTTCAGCACGGCTCACCAAAATCTGGTCGCCTACCGCCAAGGTCACCTGGAATTGTCCATCAATACTTAATTGCGCCTCATCAAATTGCACCAAAGAAACCACGATTTCACTTGTACTATTCACAGCAATTGGGCGATTACTGAGTGTATGCGGGCAAATTGGCACTAACGAAATGGCTTCCAAGTTTGGGTGTAATATCGGGCCACCTGCTGACAGCGCATAAGCCGTTGTGCCCGTCGGGGTGCTTAAAATCAGGCCATCACTACGTTGCTTATAGACAAACTTATGGTCGATTTCCACTTCAAGCTCAATGAGGCGCAAGCCACTTTTAATCACCACATCATTAAGCGCGTAACTGGTGTGTATGACTTTTCCTTGCCGAAGCACCTGCGTCGCAAGCAGCATGCGCGGCTCTTTTATAAATTCACCCGTAAGCATACGATCTATTTCAGCCAGCATGTCTTCCGCACGCAAATCAGTTAAAAAACCAAACCGCCCACGGTTAACACCAACCAGCGGCACATCAGCTTCCATCAGGCTACGCGCAACGCTTAACATGGTACCATCGCCACCCATGACTATCGCCAAATCAGCGGTTTTTCCAATTTCAGCCAAAGATAGCGTTTTGTAATGTTTTAATTGCGCATGCTTAGCCGTGTTTTCCTCCAACCAAACCTCGAGGTTTTTAGCTGATAAATGTTGCGCCAAATCTGCCAAATCATTTTGCATGAGCTGCAAAGATGATTTATTCATGTATTTGCCAACAATCGCTATCTTTTTGAATTTTGTATCCACGACTGAATTAAAGCATAGTCACGAAATCTTGGCAAAGGCAGATGCATATTTTGCGAGCTAACACAGAATTTAGTGTTCTTTCAAAGCCCTCATCTTTCGATAGTTAAGGAAACACTGATTAAATCCTCATGACCACGCACATGAGGTTTGCGGGATGGGATGCTAGGCAGGCGACGAGGTTAATGGTTATTCCCTTGACGAGGAGCCTAACACCGCAGACCGTTCGCAACCCCTGTGCCCATCAGGGTTGCGATAAATTTGTGTGCTTACTTTGTTGTGCTCCTTGGCTTCGTAGAATAACTACGACCTGCGTCGCACGCCTCGCAATCATCACAAATTTATTCGCAACGTGGCTCATGGTGATTTAATCAGTGCTTCCTTAATGCAATTTGCAATAACATTGCCTAAAAAGCGCAACTACTTGATAATTCAAGGCATGGATGCTTTCAATGGATAAACGCGCACAAATAT
>CAMBZE010000010.1 GCA_945872425.1 Methylotenera oryzisoli
GCCATATTGGCTCGCAAATTACCGAACTATCACCGTTTTTAGATGCGTTTGACCGCGTGTTGGCACTTGTGGATGCGCTGGAAGAGAATCGCATTCATATTCAACACATTGACCTTGGTGGTGGTATTGGCATTTGTTATCACGACGAAACGCCACCAGAGTTTGCCGTTTATGCAGCTGCAATGCGCGAAAAACTGGGGGGGCGCGATATTAAGCTAGTATTTGAACCTGGTCGCGCTTTGGTAGGCAATGCTGGCATTCTGCTCACAAAAATAGAGTACTTAAAGCATACTGAGGCGAAAAACTTCGCTATTGTAGATGCCGCAATGAACGACCTGATGCGCCCGGCACTTTACGATGCGTATCATGAAATTAAAGCAGTCCGGCCACGTGAGACCGGTACGATGAACTATGAAATCGTTGGGCCGGTTTGCGAAAGTGGGGATTTCTTGGGCCATGATAGAACGCTTGCATTGCAAGAGGGTGATTTATTAGCCATTATGTCCGCCGGTGCTTATGGCATGAGCATGTCCAGCAACTACAACACCCGGCCACGCGCAGCTGAGGTGATGGTAGATCATGATCAATGTCATTTAATTAGAAAACGTGAACAGATAGCAGATTTATTTGCGGCTGAAAATATATTGCCGAATAGTTAGGTTTCTACCCCACTCAATGATTGCCAAAAATAATCATTGCCCAAAAACAATCATTGCGTAGTTCAGCAACTGGGAGTAGATTTACTCTTAAGTAAGAATGAGTACTTACTAATTTCAACGTCATATAATTTTACAGATGAGGGAAAAAATGAGAAAACTTTTATTAGGTTTACTGTTTGCTTTTGCTTTTATCGCTGTACCTGTTGCTTATGCTGATGAACCACTTCCAGAAATCGCGCCCGTTGATGAACCAGAAACTCCACCTTTAATAATAGACTCCGGCGTGTAATTTATTGTTATAAAGTGCCAATAAAAAAGCGAAGATAAGTCTTCGCTTTTTTTGTGTCTGAACTATCCCGTTAATCAAAAATCACCGTTTTGTTTGCGTACAGCAAGATGCGGTTTTCAATGTGCCAGCTTACCGCTTTTGAAAGCACGATACGCTCCAGATCGCGACCTTTCTGAATTAAATCTTCTACTTGGTCACGATGAGAGATACGGTCTATCCCTTGCTCAATGATAGGCCCTTCATCCAGCGCGTCTGTTACATAGTGACTCGTTGCGCCTATCAGTTTAACGCCGCGCTCAAACGCACGGTGATAGGGGCGCGCGCCAATAAATGCCGGCAGGAAAGAGTGGTGGATGTTGATAATGCGTTGCGGGTAACGTGTTACAAAATCTGGCGACAAAATCTGCATGTAGCGCGCCAGCACGATTAAATCAATTTGGTAATCATCCAGCAGTTTGAGTTGCTCAGCCTCAGCTTGAGATTTATTGTTTTTATTGACTTCAATATAATGAAAATCAATGCCGTAAAATTTGACCAGACTTTCAGTATCGCGATGGTTACTAATCACCAGTGGAATCTCACAGGCCAATTCACCCCCTTTATGACGATGCAACAAATCTGCTAAACAATGGTCGTACTGCGACACCATAATCGCTACCCGCGTTTTGTGCTGTGAGAGCTTGAGTTGCCATTGCATATTGAATTTTGTCGCAATTAGCGCGAAGGCCTGATCAAAATCGGCGCTATCCACATTAAAACCTGCCAAGTCCCATTCCACGCGCATCAAAAATAGATTATTTTCAGCATCCTGATGCTGGTCTGCGTGTAAAATGTTGGCATTGTGTTGATGTAGAAAGTCAGCAATTGCCGCCACGATGCCTCTAGTGTCCGGGCAGGTAATGAGTAGGGTTGCGGTGTTTTTCATAACGAATAGTTTATTAAATGGGTCATTAAATAATTTATGCAATTATACCTGATGCACCCGCACCCTGAATAAAATTGAAACCTTGATTAAATATGAATCTAAAACAAACCAATATAGTGCTTGCTAACCCGCGTGGATTTTGCGCGGGCGTTGACCGCGCCATTATTATTGTAGAACAGGCGCTAGAGAAGTTTGGCGCGCCAATTTACGTGCGCCATGAAGTTGTGCATAACAAATTTGTTGTAGATGAACTGCGTGCCAAAGGTGCAATTTTTGTAGAAGAACTGGATGAAATTCCTGCCGGTAGTACCGTGATTTTTAGCGCGCATGGGGTTTCCAAAGCCGTGCGCGCTGAGGCTGAGGCACGTGGCCTCACTGCTTACGATGCGACTTGTCCGTTGGTAACCAAAGTACATATCGAAGTTGAAAAAATGCGCAAAGCTGGTATGGAAATCATCATGATCGGGCATAAAGGTCACCCTGAAGTTGAGGGGACCATGGGCCAGTCTGGTGGGGGCATGTACCTAGTTGAAACGCCAGAGGATGTGGCAAATTTACAAGTTAATGCCCCAGGAAAACTTGCTTACGTGACACAAACCACGCTATCAATGGATGATGCAGCTTTGGTCATCCATACGCTAAAGGCCAAGTTCCCGCTTATCAATGCCCCCAAAAGCGATGATATTTGTTACGCCACTCAAAATCGCCAGGATGCAATTAAAATCATGGCGCAGGATTGCGATTTGGTCATTATTGTTGGTTCGCCAAATAGCTCGAATTCCAACCGCCTGCGGGAAGTAGCGCAAAATCAGGGCGTAGAGGCTTACATGGTAGACAATGCCAGTTATCTAAAACCCGAATGGTTAACCAATAAAAGTAGAATTGGCGTATCGGCAGGCGCCTCCGCACCTGAAATTTTAGTGCAAGAAGTGATCGCCAAGTTACAACAGCTAGGTGCAGATAATGTGCAGGAGCTACAAGGTGTGGTGGAAAATGTAGTGTTTCAATTACCCAAGAATCTGACTAGCGCGCAAGGTAAAAGTAAAAATGCGTAAAATGGCATTGCTGTTTTTTATCCGCCGACGTAGCTCGGTTGCTAGCGCGGTTCATTCGTAATGAAAAAGTCGGGGGCTCGATTCCCTTCTCCGCACCATTTTTTATCGTGAAACATTTCAAGACACCCATTTCTGCACTCGTGCTTATCCATACCCCTGATTTACAGGTGTTAATCATGGAGCGGGCAGATAAAGCTGGCTTCTGGCAATCCGTTACAGGTAGCTTGGAGGGCGATGAAACGCCCTATCAGGCTGCGGTCCGTGAAGTGCTAGAGGAAACCGGTCTCGATGCTAGGCAATATGACTTGCAGGATTGGCAAGCCTCCAATGTTTACGAAATCTACCCACATTGGCGGCACCGCTATGCGCCTGGCATCACCCAGAACCGTGAACATTTGTTTGGCTTAATGTTACCTGGCCCATTACCCATTAAATTGGCACCTGACGAACACGTGCAATATGAATGGGTAGATTGGCGCGAGGCGGCAAAGCGCGTTTTTTCCTGGACAAATGTAGATGCACTGAAAAGATTAGGTGAACAGCATCAATTAACGCTATAAAATGTCGAACCTTACCATCTCGCGTTGAGATTTCTTAACTTTTTAGTTGTCCTAAACATACGATGAAAACTGCCACAATTAAATTTGATAAATTCCAAGCAGCTGATGACATAGATTGCCAGCACCGCATTATTGCCGCCAAAGAAAAGTTGGGTAAACGCCTGGTTATTCTGGGTCACCATTATCAACAAGAAGGCGTTTATCGCCACGCAGATTACACCGGAGACTCACTAAAGCTTTCACGTTATGCTGAAAATTTGGATGCGGAATACATTGTATTTTTAGGTGTGCATTTCATGGCTGAAGTGGCCGATATTTTGAGCCGTCCAGAGCAAATCGCCATTCTGCCTGACCTGGCGGCAGGCTGCTCAATGGCAGACATGGCCAATCTTGCCAAAGTTGAGCGTAGTTACCGCGAACTCAACAAAGTACTCAATTTTGATGAGCAAATCACACCGATTACCTATATTAACTCTGCGGCTGACTTGAAGGCATTTTGTGGTGAGCATGGTGGCATTGTCTGCACCAGCACCAACGCCACCAAGATTCTTGAATGGGGGTTTGCACAACGCGAAAAAGTGTTGTTCTTCCCGGACCAAAACCTGGGGCGCTGGAGTGGGTATAAAATGGGGATTCCTTTAGAACAAATGCCGGTGTGGGACCCAGACCTGCCGCTTGGCGGACTAACGGTTGAGCAGATTAAAAACGCAAAAATCCTGCTATGGAAAGGGCATTGTGCGGTACATCAAATGTTCCGCCTGCAAAATATCACCAAATTTCGCGCAGAACACCCTGATGGCTTTGTGATTTCACACCCGGAAGCGCCGTTTGAAGTATGTCAGAACTCGGATTATGTTGGCTCTACCGAATATATTTTAAAAACTGTCAGCGCAGCGCCGGCTAACACCAAATGGCTAGTGGGCACCGAGCTGAATTTGGTAAATCGTTTATCTGAGCAAATGAAACCCCAAGGTAAGTTGGTGCAATTTATGAGTCATGTGGTGTGTGAGTGTTCTACCATGGCGCGCATTGACCCGCAGCATCTGGCGTGGATTTTAGAGAATCTGGTTGAAGGTAACGTGGTTAACCAAATCAAAGTGCCGAAACATGAAGCAAAACTTGCCAAGCTGACGCTTGACCGCATGCTGGCAGCATCTTAGGTTGCTTGACTATGCAGAAATAATTGATTATTACAGAGATATCATATGACTTGTGCGTTATGTAAACCAACCCCGCATGAAATTTTGTGGCAAGATGACTTCTGCCGTGTAGTGTTACTGAATGACACTGATTACCCGGCTTATTGCCGTGTTGAGTTACTTGCTCACATTAAAGAAATGAGCGATTTGCCACCGCCAGATCGTGTACGGATGATGAAAACTGTATTCGCTGTTGAAGTGGCGCTAAGAGAAATGTTTAATCCAGCTAAAATAAATTTGGCCAGCTTGGGCAATAAAACACCGCATATACATTGGCATGTGATTCCACGGTTTGAGAATGACAAACACTTTCCCAACTCACACTGGGGTGAAGCTTTGCGTGAGGGTAGCCCGGCTCAACTCAATGAGAAAACTAAAATAGCCCTCGCTGACAAAATAAGCGTGTCGCTACACGACTAACCGCTCCACGATTTTGCCATTGATTAAATGGCTATCGATGATTTCATCGATATCTTCATTATCAACAAAGGTGTACCAGATAGCCTGCGGATAAATGACCAGCAACGGTCCCTCACCACAACGATCAAAACAGCCGGCACGATTCACTCGCACCTTGCCTGCCCCATTCAAATTAAGCTTTTTCACCCGTACTTTCATGTGGTCAAATGCCATTTCTGCACCTTTATCCATGCAACAGGCAGTGCCGTCATCACGCTGATTCAGGCAGAAGAATATGTGGTATTGAAAATGGTTCGTCATAGGTCGTTAATCATTAATTTAAAAATTCTGCTTCAAAATCGTCATAATCAAGAAAGTGAGCCGCAGGCAGTACAATAGGTACGACAAGGCAAGGCTGACGCCGAGTATGGCGATTTTCAAGCAGAATCACTCTGTGGCCAGACTGTCTTCTTTAGTAAACGTCCAAGTCCTGGTAATACTCAAAATATCAATTTCCTTACGCACATCATCAGGAAACCGTGCATAGGGCGCGCCTAATTCCACAATATGTTTAGCCGCTTCGTCTAACACCTTACGCCCTGAGCTACGGTTAATCTCAATCGCTTCAATACTACCGTCCGCTTTAATGGATACCGTGAGTTGTAATTGCCCATAAAGTTTCAGATTTCTAGCCGCTTCCGGGTAATTCAAATTGCCAATCATCTCCACCTTCTGTCGCCAAGATTCCACATACAATGCATAACGATATTCTTTAGTACGCCCACCAACAAACTTGCGTTTCGGTCGCTTTTGATATTCGTCCTGCTGCTTGGAAATGAGTGCTTCTAGGCGATCCATCTCTAAGGCTGTTGCCGTAATTGTCTCAAGATTCAATTCTTTATCAGGCGTAACTTGGTTGTCAATTTCTAATTCTTTTACCGCGGCATCTTGCACTGGTTGTGACGCCACAACTTTATTGGCGTTGATCTGCGTCATCAATTCTTGCACTTGTTTTTCTAGCTCAGCTACTCGTTTTTGCGCTTGTGTTTGCTCATTTGCCTGCTGTGTGACCTCCGCCCTTTGCTTGGCCTGAGGCTTGATCTTGGACTTTGCTTGGAGTGTAAGTTCTGCTTTTTGCTGTTTCGAGGCCGGCAATGCCGTTTTCATTTTGCGGTCTTGATCGGTATTGCCACCACGGTCTAAATTGGCCTGCGCATAAACTTCGGTGTTATCCGGTTTGGATTGCGTTTTAGCGTTGACTAGCACCACTTCCAACACCGGCAAAGTGTCACGAAACTTTTTCAGTTCAGGCTGAAAGTGAATACCTAAAATAATCACATGTAGGACAACAGAACACCAGATGGCGATAACCATCACTCGCATCTCTTTTAACTTTGCGATTAACGCAGGCTTTGCTACACCTTCGATTTTTGTGCGTTGCTGTGCCAAAGGCTTACACTTCATTTAATGCATCAAGTAACTTTTGATGAACGCCTCCAAAGCCGCCATTACTCATCACCAGCACATGATCACCAAATTGAGCTACTTGTATAATCGCCGTCACCAACTGACTCAAATCATCATGCACCTGCGTTTTGCCCTTAATTGGCGCCAGCGCCTCAGTCGCATCCCAGCCCAAATTAGCTTGATAACAGAACACTAAATCCGCCTCTTTTAAGCTCGCCGGCAAGGCATTTTTCATCACGCCCAGCTTCATGGTGTTAGAGCGCGGCTCCAGCACCGCCAGAATACGCGCCTTGCCAACCTTGGCGCGCAAGCCGGCGATTGTAGTTTCAATCGCCGTGGGGTGATGTGCAAAATCATCATACACCGTCACGCCATTCACCGCCCCGCGAACTTCCATACGGCGTTTTACATTTTTGAATTCCGTCAGCGCCGCCATGCTCACGTTAATTGCGACACCAACATGGCGTGCGGCCGCAATGCTAGCTAACGCATTCATCCGGTTGTGTTCACCCAGCAAACCCCATGCCACGCGACCTTGTGTTTTACTCTGATACACAACATCAAAGCTGCCATCGCCTTGCGCATTGGCCGCTTGCCAGTCATTATCTGTGCCAAATTTCTCCACAGGCGTCCAACAGCCTTTATCAATGACACGTTGCAGACTAACTTCTTTACCATTAGCAACCACCAACCCTTGCTGCGGCACGGTACGCACTAAATGGTGGAATTGTTTTTCAATCGCCCCCAAATCCTCAAAGATATCGGCGTGGTCGAATTCCAGATTATTCAACACTGCTGTGCGTGGGCGGTAATGCACAAATTTGGAGCGTTTATCAAAAAAAGCCGTGTCGTATTCGTCTGCCTCAATCACAAAAAATGGCGAAATACTTTTTTTATCTTGGGTTGGCACTTGCGGCAAACGCGCTGAAACCGAAAAGTTTTCCGGCACACCGCCAATTAAAAACCCTGGCGCCAAACCAGCGTATTCTAATATCCATGCCAGCATCGAGCTCGTGGTCGTTTTACCATGCGTACCAGCAACAGCCAATACCCACTTGCCTTGCAGCACATTCTCCGCCAACCACTGTGGGCCGGAGATGTAGGGCAACCCGCAATTCAAAATCTCTTCCATCAGCGGATTGCCGCGAGATACTACGTTGCCGATTACATAAATATCAGGATTAAGTTTGGTCTGAGATGGGTCAAAACCTTCAATCAACTCAATGCCTTGCGCCTCCAGTTGCGTACTCATTGGCGGATAAACATTGGCATCACAGCCCGTCACTCGATGCCCAGCCGCTTTTGCCAATACGGCAATACCACCCATGAATGTACCGCAGATACCTAAAATATGAATATGCATAAGTTTTACTTAGTTATAAGCCATCAAAGTTCTAAATTTAAGCCAAATTCGGCGCAAGCCAGCGTTCCAGATACTCTTTTGGCAATCTTCTACGTTTTGCCATATCCAGCAACTGGTCTTCGCCAATTTTATCCACACTGAAATATTTACTTTCAGGATGCGCAAAATAAAAGCCTGAAACAGCCGCTCCCGGAAACATGGCGAACGATTCAGTCAACTGCATACCAATGGCTTCTGCCTGCAACAACTTAAACATATCGGCTTTCACCGTATGATCTGGGCAGGCCGGATAGCCAGGTGCCGGGCGGATACCCTGATATTGCTCTTTTATCAGCGCTTCTTTACTTAAACTCTCATCCGCTGCATAACCCCAGAAATCCAAACGAATACGCTCATGCATATATTCTGCAAACGCTTCAGCTAATCTATCTGCCAGGGCTTTGAGCATAATGCTGCTGTAGTCGTCATGCGCGGCTTCAAACTTCTCTACATGTTTCTCAATGCCCAAACCTGCCGTTACGGCAAACAGGCCAATGTAATCAGCCACTTCTTTTAACTTGTCATTCCGACGCAAGTCGGAATCTAGCATCTCAGGCGTTGGTGTAACAAATAAGGTTTTAGGCGCGATAAAATCAGCCAGGCATTGGTTGGGGCGCGCCAACCCCTCTATCACCGGCTTCACCGTTTGCTGGCGCATGCCATACCAGGTAAACGCCACCTGGCTACGTGTTTCATCCGTGTAGATTTCAATATCATCATCATGCACAGTGTTGGCCGGCAACAATGCCACTACACCATTCGCGCTCAACCAGCGGCCATCGATGATTTTTTTCAGCATGGCTTGCGCCTCGCCGAACAATTTAGTGGCGGCCTCACCCACTACTTTGTCGCTTAGAATCGCCGGGTAAGCACCGGCTAAATCCCAAGTCTGGAAGAAAGGTGTCCAATCAATATACTGCGCAATAACGCTTAAATCGGCATTTTTTATTTCACGCCGCCCGATAAATTTAGGTTTTATCGGAGCATTCTTCCCTTCAAAAGAAAGCTGAGTTTTATTCGCGCGTGCTTCAGTAATGGTGAGCATAGGCGTGCCTTTTTTATTGGCATGTTGCGCGCGCGCTTTTTCGTAATCGCTTGCCACTTCGGCAATATAAGCGTCACGGTTTTCTGGCGTGAGTAGTGATTGCATAATCGCCACCGAGCGCGAGGCATCTGGCACGTAAACAATAGGCCCGTCATAATGTGGCGCGATTTTAACCGCAGTGTGCGCGCGTGAAGTGGTTGCTCCACCAATCAGCAATGGCGTTTTTAGCCCCTTAAAGTAAGGGTCGCGTTGCATTTCTTTGGCAATGTGCGTCATTTCTTCCAGCGACGGTGTAATTAAACCTGACAAGCCAATAATGTCGGCTTTCTCTGCTTTTGCCATGGCTAAAATTTCCGAGGCTGGCACCATCACGCCCATATTCACCACCTCAAAGTTATTGCACTGCAACACGACGGATACAATGTTTTTGCCAATATCATGCACGTCACCTTTAACCGTGGCAATCACCATTTTGCCTTTGGGTTTGGCAACGATGCCTGTACGTTTTTCTTCTTCGGCCTTTTCCGCTTCAATAAAGGGAATCAAATGTGCTACGGCTTGCTTCATCACGCGAGCAGATTTCACTACTTGCGGTAAAAACATCTTGCCTTGGCCGAACAAGTCGCCCACGACATTCATGCCATTCATGAGCGGCCCTTCAATCACATGAATCGGACGGCCGCCGCTGGCGGCAACTTTTTGTCGCGCTTCTTCAGTGTCGCTGACAATGAATTCGGTAATGCCATGCACCATGGCGTGACTCAGACGCTTTTCTACGGCTACAGGCGCTTCCGGCGTGCCACGCCACTCCAGCGTAGCGGCTTCTTTTTTACCGCCCGCTGTCAACGTGCCGGCAATTTCAATCATGCGTTCAGTGGCATCTTCTCTGCGGTTCAGCACCACATCTTCAACGCGTTCGCGCAATTCGGCCGACAGATCATCGTATACGCCCATCATGCCTGCGTTCACGATACCCATGGTCATGCCGGCCTGAATGGCATGATAAAGGAACACGGTGTGAATCGCCTCGCGCGCAGGGTCGTTACCCCTGAAACTAAAGCTTACATTCGACACACCGCCCGAAACTTTGGCGTAGGGTAAATGCTCTTTAATCCAGCGCGTGGCGTTAATAAAATCTACCGCGTAGTTATTGTGTTCTTCAATGCCGGTAGCGATGGCGAAAATATTGGGGTCAAAAATAATGTCTTCCGCCGGAAATCCAATTTTTTCCACCAGCAAATCATAGGCACGCTTACAGATTTCAACTTTACGTTCGTAGGTATCGGCCTGACCTTTTTCATCAAACGCCATCACAATCACAGCAGCGCCGTAACGTTTGCATAAGGTTGCCTGGCGCAGAAATTCTACTTCGCCTTCTTTCATGGAGATCGAGTTAACAATCGCCTTGCCCTGCACGCATTTCAAGCCTGCTTCAATCACCGACCATTTGCTGGAGTCAATCATAATCGGCACGCGCGCAATGTCTGGCTCGGATGCGATCAAATTCAAAAAGTGCGTCATGGCTTTAATGGCATCCAGCATGCCTTCATCCATGTTGATATCAATCACCTGCGCACCATTTTCCACTTGCTGGCGCGCCACGGTGAGTGCTTCATCGTACTGCTCGTTAATAATCATGCGCGCAAACGCTTTGGAGCCGGTGACATTGGTGCGCTCACCTACGTTTACAAATAAGGACTCATCATCCACCACAAATGGTTCCAAGCCGGATAATTTAAGCGTTTTTGGCAGCACTGGCAGTGTGCGCGGTGCAATGTCTTTAATTTGATGGTAAATAGCGTTGATATGCGCAGGCGTGGTGCCGCAACAACCGCCCGCCACATTCAAAAATCCGCTTTCCGCAAACTCTTTCACCAAGCTTGAGGTAACGTCTGGAGTTTCATCAAAGCCGGTGTCACTCATCGGGTTGGGCAAACCGGCATTGGGGTAAATACACACAAAGGTATCAGCGATGGACGAAAGTTCTTCCACATACGGGCGCATCAGCGTTGCCCCGAGCGCGCAATTCAAGCCTATGGTCAGCGGTTTGGCATGGCGTACCGAATGCCAAAATGCCGTCACGGTTTGACCGGATAGAATACGACCGGACGCATCGGTCACCGTGCCGGAAATCATGATGGGCAAGGTATAGCCCACTTCTTCAAAAAACATGTCTATCGCGAACAAAGCTGCTTTACAGTTCAGCGTATCAAAAATGGTTTCCACCATTAAAATGTCTGCACCTCCTGCCGCCAGCCCTCGCGTTTGCTCTAAGTAAGCGCTCACCAACTGATCAAAATTCACATTACGTGCTGCCGGGTCGTTTACGTCCGGTGAGATAGAAGCGGTTTTAGGTGTGGGGCCAAGTGCGCCCGCCACAAAACGTGGCTTGTCCGGCGTGCTGTATTTGGCACAAGCCACTTTGGCAAGCCTGGCTGCCTCCACGTTCATCTCGTACACCAAATGCGCCATATGATAATCATCTTGCGCAACCGTGGTGGCACCAAAGGTGTTGGTTTCGATAATATCCGCACCTGCGGCCAGATATTTTTCGTGAATTTCCTGAATGATTTGCGGCTGGGTTAACGTAAGCAGCTCGTTATTGCCTTTAACAAACAATTCACGCTCGCCCGCCGGAGCTTTGAAATCTGCAAAACGCTCACTGCGGTAATCCGCCTCGGTCAGCTTGTATTGCTGAATCATGGTACCCATTGCGCCATCCAGAATAAGGATGCGCTGCTTGAGTAGTTCACGAAGTTTGGTTTCTGTTGCGGATGTAATTGATTGGCTCATGAGAAATTAATGATTAAATTTTTTCAATTTTATCACGCAACCAGTTTTAACAAGTAACTTGCTGGCGGCTAACTTACTGATGGCTAAATCGCGCTGCGTCGATATTGCACTGCCTCGGCAATGTGTGCTGGTTTAATGCTAGCTTCACCTGCCAAATCGGCAATCGTTCGCGCCACTTTTAAAATACGATGATAAGCCCGCGCTGATAAATTTAAGCGAGAAATTGCGGATTTAAGCAGCGTTAGACCGGCAGCGTCGGCTTTGCAGTACTCATCAATCTCTTTAGTGCCAAGTTGATTATTTGACTTACCTTGGCGCGCCAACTGCATTGCACGCGCCTTTTCTACGCGACTTCTGATGGTTTTTGAATTTTCACTTGCACTGGCTTGCATCAGCTCGTCTTCCTTGAGCGCAGGCACTTCAATATGCAAGTCTATGCGATCCATCAACGGGCCAGAAATTTTAGCTCGGTAGCGTGACACCTGATCTGGCGTGCAGCGGCACTTGTTGTTGTGATGCCCCAAATAACCACACGGACATGGGTTCATCGCGGCGATTAGCTGAAAGCTGGCCGGAAAGTCCGCCTGACGTGCAGCACGCGAAATGGTGATATGTCCGCTTTCAAGCGGCTCACGCAACACCTCTAAAACTTTACGATCAAACTCCGGCAACTCATCCAAGAAAAGTACCCCATGGTGTGCCAAGCTAATTTCACCCGGACGCGGAACACTGCCACCGCCCACCAGCGCCACACCTGATGCGGTGTGATGAGGCGCACGGTAAGGTCTGCGCTTCCAGTTTTCCAGCCTGTAACTGCCGTTCAGTGATTGAATAGCAGCTGCTTCCAGCGCTTCTTCTTCTGTCATATTGGGCAAAATGCCGGCAAAACGACTGGCCAACATGCTTTTACCGGTACCCGGCGGGCCACTCATAATCACGCTGTGTCCACCCGCTGCAGCAATCTCCAGGGCGCGCTTGGGCATACTTTGCGCCTTCACTTCATTAAAGTCCGGATAGGCAATTTCGGTGACATGATCCTTTGCCGCCAGTGGTGTTAACGCCGTATGTCCGCTCAAATGCGCGCAAACTTCAAGTAATGATTTTGCCGGATAAATAATTGCGTTGCGTACTAACGCAGCTTCCGCCGCACTCATTTGGGGCAAGACAAATGCACGTTTTTGGGTGTTTTGTAGTAATGCACCGTTATCAGCATGGCGCATCATGCTGGATGTCATTGCCAGCGCACCTCTTATCGGGCGCAATTCACCAGTAAGTGCCAACTCACCCGCAAATTCATAACGCGACAAGGGCTCAGAAGGTATCTGCCCAGAAGCCGCTAAAATCCCCAAGGCAATGGGCAAATCATAGCGCCCGCTTTCTTTGGGCAAATCAGCGGGAGCCAAATTTACCGTAATACGCCGCGCCGGAAACTCAAACTGTGCCGTTAGCAAAGCCGCACGCACACGATCCTTACTCTCTTTCACTTCCGCCTCGGGTAACCCAACAATGGTAAAACTGGGCAAGCCATTGGCAAGATGCACCTCAACCACCACCTCTGGCGCATCCATGCCGCTTAGGGCGCGACTATATAGCACAGCCAAGCTCATTGTTGCCACCTCATGGTTTTTGTTTCACCCCTAATTCTACAGCCTTACCCTCGAGTTCTGCCAACTTGGCCTCCAGCAATTCCAGCTTCTGCCGCGTATTGCGCAGCACTTCTGCCTGCACATCAAACTCTTCGCGTGAAATAAGCTCCATTTTGGTGAACATGCCCTTTAATAGTGCATTGATGTTTTTCTCAACATCCGCCAAGGGGGATGCGCTGACTATCTCTTTGATTTTATTTGATATTTCGTTTATTTTGTGCGAATCAAGCATGCTAATTTCCTTTATAGTTAATCGCAGTTTAGCAGATTATGATGGGACAATACAAAACACAGCAATATACATAAATATTTATGCTGTTGATTATAAACAACTTTATTGTTGGCACGCCACTTGCTTAAACACTTGTGTGCAATTTTTGTTCAATTATTTCTAAGGAGTTAAGCAGCATGCGTAAATCATTATTATCACTTGCAGTATTAGCTGTACTGGCAACACCAGCAGTTTCATTTGCAGAAGAAGCTGCAGATAAACATTCTCATCCAGCTGAGAAAGGTACAGCTCCCGCCACAGCGCCTGCTGCTGCGCCTACTTCACCACATACAGTGGCATACAACGTTGGCTTATATAGTCAATATGTCTTCCGTGGCTTGACACAAACTGATGAAAAACCTGCAATTCAAGGAGGCGTTGATTACTCTCATGCCAGCGGTTTTTACCTAGGTGCTTGGGCATCAAACATCAGCTGGCTGGAAGACGGCGGCAACTATAGTGGTTCAAGCTTGGAGCTTGATATCTATGGTGGCTATCGCGGTGCTTTTGGCAATTCTGGTGTTGGCTATGATGTAGGTCTTTTAAACTATATCTATCCAGGTGACAAAACTGCGGCAGGTCGCGCAAATGCCGGCTTTACTGAACCATACACTTTAGAGGCTTATGCAGCATTGTCCTACAAATGGTTACAGGCAAAATTCTCATACGGCATTACTGATATTTTTGGTGCAACAGAATCAGATGGTTCTTATTACGCTGAATTAAATGCCAATATTCCTGTTGGTGAAACAGGCATCACGGCAAACCTGCATTACGGTTACCAGGATTACAAGGGTAGCGTTGCTGGTGTAAGTAACGACAGTGTTTATACCTATAATGACTGGAAAATTGGTGCAACTAAATCATTCAGCAATGGCGTGAATTTAGGCGCTTACTACACTGATACCGATGCGAATAGTGCTGGCTACACATTCCTTGGTGAGAACATCGGCGACAGTACTTTCACTGTGTTTGTACAAAAAACGTTCTAATCTAAATTTGGCAGGTTTATCCTGCCTATTAAGGAGGCATTCATGAAATTTGTATCCGCAATTATCAAACCATTTAAGTTAGACGAGGTGAGAGAAGCCTTGTCTAACATTGGCGTACAAGGCATTACTGTTACCGAGGTAAAAGGTTTCGGTCGCCAAAAAGGTCACACCGAGCTGTATCGTGGCGCTGAATACGTAGTAGATTTTTTGCCTAAAGTTAAGTTGGAAGTCGCGATTAAAGACGAATTGCTGGACCAAGTAGTTGATGCGATTGAAAAATCTGCAGCTACCGGAAAAATTGGCGATGGCAAGATTTTTATCTTTAATCTTGAGCAGGTTTATCGCATCCGCACCGGTGAAACCGGTGAAGAAGCTCTATAAGGGGACTATGATGAAGAAATTACTCTCAATGTTTGCGTTGGTTGCCATGTTAGGCTTTGGTTTCACCGGTAACGCATTAGCAGAAGACGCAGCTCCAGCAGCTGAAACGGCAGTAGCCGTTGAAGCAGCACCAGCGGCGGCGCCAGCAGAGGCAGCACCAGCTGTCGCTGCCGCCGCCGCTCCTGTACCCAACAAAGGTGATACCGCATGGATGCTGATTGCAACCGTACTTGTTACTTTAATGGTCATTCCTGGTTTAGCCTTATTTTATGGCGGTTTGGTTCGCCAAAAAAATATGCTGTCCGTACTCATGCAGGTGTTCATGATTTTCTCACTGATGGGTGTGTTATGGGCATTGTACGGTTATAGCGTAGCGTTCACTGGCGGCGGTCCATTCTTTGGTGGATTAAGCAAGGCGTTCTTGGCGGGCGTAACACCAGAGTCCGTTGCGGCAACATTCAGCAAAGGTGTTTACATTCCTGAGCTTGTGTTTGTAGCCTTCCAATTAACCTTTGCAGCCATCACACCAGCATTGATCATCGGTGCGTTTGCTGAGCGCATGAAATTCTCTGCAATTTTAGCGTTCATGGTGTTGTGGTTCACATTTGCTTACTTACCACTAGCACACATGGTTTGGTATTGGGATGGTCCTGATGCAATCACTGATGCAGCTTCACTTAACACCGTACTTGCTAACGCAGGTTGGTTATGGGCTAAAGGCGCACTAGACTTTGCGGGCGGCACGGTTGTACATATCAATGCAGGTGTTGCTGGTTTGGTAGGTGCATTCATGGTTGGCAAGCGTATTGGTTACGGCAAGGAAGCCATGACGCCACACAGCTTAACTCTAACCATGGTGGGCGCAGCATTACTATGGGTGGGCTGGTTTGGTTTCAATGCTGGTTCAAATCTTGAAGCAAACGGTTACGCAGCTTTAGCTTTAGTTAACACCATGATTGCAACGGGTGCAGCTGCTTTATCCTGGTCATTCTCAGAGTGGCTGCTTAAAGGTAAACCATCAATGCTAGGTGCCGCTTCTGGTGCTGTAGCAGGCTTGGTAGCCATTACCCCAGCATGCGGCTTTGTAGGCCCTATGGGCGCAATCGTCATCGGCTTGCTAGTGTCACCAATCTGCTATTTCTTTGTTGCTAAAGTAAAATACATGCTTGGTTACGATGACGCACTGGATGTTTTCGGCATTCATGCTATTGGCGGTATCTTTGGCGCGCTCGCTACCGGTGTATTTGTTAACCCGGCTTTGGGCGGTGCAGGCGTGATTGATTATGTGGCAAATGGCGTAGCTGCTTACGACTTTGCGGCACAAATGACTGCGCAAGTTTATGCGGTAGTGACTGCAATCGTGTTGTCAGCAGTAGTTTCATTCATTGCTTTCAAGATTGTAGATGTGTTGATTGGTCTGCGTGTAAGCGAAGAATCTGAACGTGAAGGTTTAGATACTAGCGAGCATGGCGAACGCGCATATCATAGCTAGACCCCAAGCACCTAGTTTCTACTAGGGCTCGACTAGGTCAGGCTTAAAAAGGGACGCGCAAGCGTCCCTTTTTTATGAGCGGATTCAAAGTTGCCTTTAAACTGAAATTAGCCATGAAGGTATCAATAAAACTGATTAAGAGTTCCAAAAAGTAAACCCCAATAGTCAGCTCAATGCATATCTAATGATTATCATTAGGCTGTTTTAATGACTCGCGTCATGTTGCAAGTTTAAGTTAGACGTATGATTCTATCCACGTAATGCAAATGCTGTTAAGCAAACGCGGTACGAATCAATCAAAAAGGAGAATTACTATGTGGACAAAACCAGCTGCTACTGAAATGCGCTTCGGTTTCGAAGTTACAATGTACGTAATGAACAAGTAATATCTTACGTATCGCTAAAAAGGGTGCTCTAAGCACCCTTTTTATTTGTAATTCCAGATTGCGTTTAAATCAGATCAGACGCACTAACAAAGATAGCGCTATGGCACTGCACCGTCAGTGCAGCTCAGAACTTAGCATCCGACACCATTACTTCAACACAAATTCTTTCGGCAATAACACCCAAATTCTACCTGACTGCTTCATCGCGCCTGCTTTTGCACCGGCATCAGCACCCGCACCCCAAAAGAAATCCGCACGTACGCCTCCTTTAATCGCACCACCTGTATCTTGCGCCATCATCAGGCGTTTTAAAGGTTTTGTGCTATTTGGTTCGGTGGTAGATAAAAATACCGGCGCACCCAATGGCACAAATTTCGGATCAACCGCAACACTACGCTCACTTAGAATTGGCACTCCGAGCGCACCTAGTGGGCCAGGCAAGCCTGCTGGCAACTCTCGAAAAAATACATAACTCGGATTGTTATTCAGCAACTCACGCAGTTTATCCAGATTATTACGCGCCCAATTCTTAATCCCTTGCATTGAGGCCTGCGCCAGCGTCAGCTCTCCACGCTCAATCAGCAAACGTCCTATCGAATGATAAGTATGTCCATTCTGGTTTGCGTAGCCGACATGCACCTGTTCGCCATTCTCCAACTGCACCAAACCTGAACCTTGAATCTGTAAGAAAAAAACATCGATGATGTCATCAATATAAATGAACTCGTGTCCTTTGGCTGGCGATGCTTCCGTCTCAATTTCTGCGCGATTGTAATAAGGCACCAATTTATTCCCCACCAATCTGCCGCGCACACGCTTGTATTTTAATTCAGGGAATAGGCTATCTAATTCAACGGTAATTAAATCAGCAGGTGGCGCATATAGGGGATAGGGGTACTTCGCAGACTTGTTGCGACTGCCTTTGAGCAATGGCTCATAATAACCGGTAATCAGACCGCTGTCTGAACCATCAACGTTTGTTGTTTTATAAACCGAGAAATATTGCTTGAAATAAGCCTGCGCCGCCGTAGCACTGGGTTTGCTAGCAGTTTGGCTATTCAGTTGCGTTGCAGCACTACACGCGTTTAGCCACATTGGTTTATTGATTAAAGTAGAGCAACTTTGCATCCACGCTGACCAGGCCAAGCTCAAGTTATCACCTTGTAAGCCATCGACCTCTTCCCACTGCGCGGGTTTGAGTAAGCTGTAATCCGCAAGTTTAGCGAGTTCTTTCTGTTGCTCTGGATGAGGCTTGATTTCTGTCAATTTTCCAGCATCAGGAATTTGTACAGGGAGTTTTTCAGCAGGGCAATCGCACTGAGCTTTAGACAGAGCAAGTGGTGGTGCAGGTAGCGTCACAGGTTTTATGGGCTTATCTGCACACGCTACAACCATCGTGGCTATCAATACGAGTAAAGCATTCTGAGCTATTTTTTTCATGGTTATTTAGCTAATGACGTGGCCAAAGCCGTTAATGCAGCACACTTTAATGGCACTAAGTAATCAATCCGGTGCTAGGCGAGCTTGGACTGGCTGAATACAGCTTTTTAGGCATGCGGCCCGCCAAATAGGCATCACGCCCGGCTTCTACCGCCTTTTTCATCGCGCCTGCCATCAAAACAGGGTTGCCTGCCGCCGCAATTGCCGTATTCATTAACACCCCCTGGCAACCCAACTCCATGGCAATGGCAGCATCAGATGCTGTACCAACGCCCGCGTCTACCAAAACCGGGATTTTTGCATTTTCAATAATAATTTGCAGGTTCCATGGGTTCAAAATGCCCATGCCTGAACCAATCAAGGATGCCAATGGCATTACAGCACAACAACCAATTTCCTCTAGCTGTTTGGCAATAATCGGGTCATCAGAACAATAAACCATCACGTCAAAACCTTCTTTCACCAAGGTTTTAGCCGCAGCAATGGTTTCTATCATGTTGGGATATAGCGTATTAGGGTCGCCCAGCACCTCTAATTTCACCAGCTTGTGCCCATCTAATAACTCACGCGCCAATCGCAACGTACGCACAGCGTCATCTGCCGAATAACACCCTGCCGTATTTGGCAGATAGGTAAACTCTTCAGGCGGTAAAAAATCTAGCAGCGAAGGCTCACCGGCCGTTTGCCCAATGTTAGTACGGCGAATCGCCACGGTAACAATTTCTGCACCACTCGCGTCAATCGCAGCGCGCGTCTCGGTAAAATTTTTATATTTACCTGTGCCCACCAATAAACGTGAAGAATAAGTTTTATCTGCAATTTTTAATAAGTCTGACAACGTTAGTATCCTTTACTTTAACCACCACCCACCGCGCCAACAATCTCCAACTTATCACCGTCTAGCAATTGTGTTGCTTCAAATTGGCTACGTGGCACAATTTCGCCATTGCGCTCAATCGCTAGACGCTTACCTGTTAACTCCAGCGTATTCACAAGATGTGCCACACTAAAACTAGCCGCATCAAAACTACGTGGTTTACCATTTATCGTGAGTTGCATATTGATTTATAATTTAAGCAGGCCAAGAATGATGTAAATTTTATGCCCACTGCTAAGAAACGGCACGACCATACACATGGCACAAATAGATTTTAAAACAGTATTTTACGAAAATAATAGGGCGCTTAGCAAACCTTATATGGATTATTTGCATGCTGTGCAAAAAATAACATCCCCCAATAATCACATATCCCGAAAATAAGTAAGTACCGTTGTACAATATCCCAAGTTTCATATTTTTAAAGTTAATACAGAAAGCTCACCGTGAACACTCAAAGCCATATTGCAGACCTTAACACACCCACTGGGGTGATGCGCACTTATATCCACCGCCCAATAGGTGAGGGGAAATATCCAACCATTTTGTTTTATTCGGAAATTTTCCAGCAAACCGGCCCTATTGAGCGTGCTGCCAAAATAATGGCCGGGCATGGTTACGCGGTACTGGTACCCGAGGTGTTTCACGAGCTCAATCCTATTGGCACGGTGCTAGGCTACGACAATGCCGGGCGTGATAAAGGTAATGCGGATAAATCCGCAAAAGATGTACAAGGCTATGATACCGACAACGCGGCTATGATTGCTTTTGCAAAACAACAGCCGTGGTACAACGGCAACATTGGCGCTATGGGGTTCTGTATCGGCGGCCATTTGGCATTCCGCGCTGCCTTACAACCTGAAATCAAAGGCACCGCTTGTTTCTATGCCACTGACTTGCATACACAAGTCATTCCGAACAAACCAAGTCAGCACAGTATGGATCGATTAAAAGACATCTCCGGTGAACTGCTCATGATCTGGGGCAAACAAGACCCGCACATCCCTGCACCTGGTCGTGCAGAAGTTTATAAAAAGCTCGGCGATGCCAACCTGACGTTCACCTGGCACGAATTTAATGCGCAACACGCTTTCATGCGTGATGAAGGTGAGCGCTATGACCCACAAACCGCGATGATTGGTTACCAGCTTGCTTTGAATCTATTTAGCAGGACGTTACATCAATAAAAAACTTAAATTTATGTCAGCAAAAAGCCCGCTTTCGCGGGCTTTTTCACATTACTACGCTTAGTACTTAACTAACCTACACTTCCAATTGTGGACGACCTGCCTCTGGCCAATCCAAGTGGAAGAATTGACCGCGTGGCTGGTCTTTACGCTCATAAGTATGTGCGCCAAAGTAGTCACGTTGGCCTTGCAACAAGTTTGCTGGCAAATCTGCACTGCGGTAACCATCATAGTAAGCCATTGCAGCGGCAAAACCTTGTGCCGGGATGCCGTTAGTCACTGCTAATGCAATCACTTTGCGCCATCCAGCTTGACCTTCGTTCATGGCATTAGTGAAGTAAGGGTCTAACATCAAGTTTTTCAGACGTGAGTTCAATGCATAAGCATCCGTGATTTTTTGCAAGAAACGTGCGCGGATGATACAACCACCACGCCAGATCTGTGCAATCTCACCGAAGTTCAGTTTCCAGTTGTAAGCCACTTGTGCTTTATCAATCAATTGGAAGCCTTGTGCATAAGCGCAGATTTTTGAGCAATACAATGCGTTTTTAATCGCTTCGATAATCGCTTTTTTATCACCTTCAACTTTGATTGCAGGGCCTTTCAAGATTTTACTTGCTTCAACGCGCTCTTCTTTTAAGCTTGAAAGTGCACGTGCGTAAACTGCGGCAGCAATCGCATTGGCTGGTGCGCCAAGTTCTAGTGCATTTGCCGCTGTCCATTGACCCGTGCCTTTTTGACCTGCTGTATCCAGAATTTTGTCTACTAGGAAGCCAGGCCCCATCGGGTCTTTTTGTTGCAGAATGTCGGCAGTGATCTCAATCAGAAAGCTTGATAGCTCGCCTTTATTCCACTCAGCAAACACTTTGCCGATTTCATCCGCTGGCATGCCAAGCAGGTTCTTCATCAACCAGTAAGCTTCGCAAATCAATTGCATATCGATATATTCAATACCGTTGTGCACCATTTTCACATAATGGCCGGCGCCATCAGGGCCAATGTACTCAGCACATGAAAAGCCGCCTTCAACAGGCTTGCCCGGTTTACCACCTTCTAAAGGCTCGCCAGTCACAGGGTCAACTTTAGCAGCAATGTCGCGCCAGATAGGCTCTAAGCTCGCCCATGCTCTACGGGTACCAGATGGCATCAATGATGGGCCAAAGCGTGCGCCGGTTTCACCGCCAGATACGCCAGAACCAATAAATTCGAACCCTTTAGCTGCCAATTCTTTTTCACGACGGATGGTGTCTGTCCACAATGAGTTGCCACCGTCAATAATGATGTCGCCTTGCTCCAGGAATGGCAGTAAAGCGTTAATGGTTACGTCTGTCGCGCTACCAGCTTTTACTAACAACACAATTTTGCGTGGGCGTTTAATACTTAGTACAAATGAAGCCAAATCCGCATGACCAACCACATTGGCATGTGAAGGCTCATTCTTTTTGCATTCTTCGATAAAATTTACCATTTTTTTAGGGTCACGGTTATAAACCGCAATGGTGTAGCCATGATCGGCAATATTGAGAGCCAGGTTTTGGCCCATAACAGCTAGGCCCACTAGGCCAATATCAGCATTTTTTGTAGTCATTTATCTTCTCTTTTGGAGTTGTTTAATGGAAAGGGTATTTTTGTAGGCAAGATTATAGAGCTTTTAACAGATTTAAGCGCCAAATCTTAACGCAGATACCGTATTTATTTTGATTATTGACTAATTTTTTGATCACACCCATCCGCCTCAGCACTAAGTGCTAAGTGCTAAATGTCAAGTGCTCACACAACGTGCGGGAAGGTAAATTTTTAAGTGTAGCTACAGATGCTCAATTCGGGTAGTTAGTAGTTACTATTCCTACCGCTAGAGTATCCCTCTGGCATATCGTTCTGCCACTCACCGCAATCTGCACAAAAATGATTATGCATCGTCGGACTTGGTTCTAGATGACGACTCCCACAAAATTTACATTGGACTGCGTGTAACGCAGGTGTTTTATGATGCGTTTCGTGAAGTTCTGTGGCAACCTTGGTGCCGCCTAATCCGTATTTATTATCCATGATCAGTCCCTGCAGAATGCGAGCTTGGAGTAGCTAAATTACGCTTTTTTTACGTCGTTAGCAAGTGGTCGATCTGCTATCAGCGGTTGGCAGGTTAACTGAAATCTTTTATTTCTTAACTTGTGGCTTGCAAGCCGTGTAGATGATTTTTTCACCATCATTCAGTGTGGTGGCATCCCCGTTAACCAGCAGCGTAATTGCTCCGCTAGTAAAGCGATTATTCGCGTCGCCCGCTTTAGTTAGGTTAATTTCATGGTCAGGATAAATGAGCCACGCGTCATTGCCATTATTAAGCATACGCACATAAAAATGTTTATTGCCCTCACAAATATACTCTGTCGCATTTTGCGGAGTGCGCGACTGCTCTTTATTATCCGTACCGAACGGATTAGAAAGGTTAATTGAGCTACATGCGGGAAGTATGGCTAACAAAGCCAGCACTAAAGAAGATTGATGTAATTTGATGATCATATTTTAAGCCTGTGGTTGATGTTGAATGGGTATCGAATAACCATTATGAAATCTTCGAATAGTGCATAATATACAACAAGTTACCGATGTCCCGCACGGTTTAACCTATCTAATATAGCTGACCACGCTGGCGCGCTGGGTGGCAACTCTACCAACAAACGATCTACTCTCATTGCATCTAGACTATGTAGTGTACCGTATAACAGCTCTGCAACTTTATCCGGTTGATTCGGCAGCCTTACCACCGCGCAATTGGGGGCATCACCATCACCTATCAACAATGCCGCACAAGTTAAACCCGCCTGTATAAGCAACTCACTCTCTTTGATGAGCGCAGGTTTATCTTTGAAGAGTATCAGCGAGGTACGGGGTGAGTAATGCAAAGCATGTTGCCCCGGCGCTTTGGGAGTCGTTTGGGCAGCAACGTTAGCCGGCTTAATGTTAGCTATTTTGGCAATGTCTTCTTCACTAATCATCCCTGGCCGCAATAACTGCCATTGCCCATTGGCAGCCACACTCACAATCGTTGATTCGATACCAATATTACACGCGCCGCCATCCAATACCGGAATCGCCTCACCCAGCCCCGCCTCTACGTGCGAGGCCGTGGTTGGGCTAAGTTGGGTAAATAAATTAGCAGAAGGTGCCGCAACGCTCAAGCCGCTCTGTTTAAGCAAAGCGAGTGTAACGGGGTGATTCGGCACGCGCAGGGCAACAGTAGATTCACCGCCACGAACCACGCGCGACACATGCTGCTTTGCAGGTAGCACCAAAGTCAACGCTCCCGGCCAAAAAGCTTTTGCTAATTTGACGGCAATGTCAGGGAATGCCGTTACCCAATAATCGACTTGGTCAATATCGCCAATATGCACAATCAACGGGTGATCTGCAGGACGTTGCTTAATCGTAAATATTTTTTTTAACGCGTCATCATTAGTGGCATCAGCGGCCAGACCATAAACGGTCTCGGTCGGAATCGCTACAACTTCACCTTTTTTGAGTTCGGCAATTGCCTGTTCCAAGCTCACGCGCATGATATTTTGATTGTTGCTAAAAACGCCATTTTACTACTTTAAACCATCATTTACCCAACTTGAAAATTTCAGCTTTGTAACATCATGAGATAAAATGCGTTTTTTATAAGGAATACACATGACTCAAATCACGGTAGAAAAAAATCCAAGCCAACAACGTTTAGATGCGCTGACTGTCAACAAATGGCCAACTTGGCAAAAAGAGGTTTCTGTTTTTTCATGGACGTTTCCCGAGCAGGAAATCGCTTACATTTTAGAAGGCGAATGTATCATTACGCCAACTGGTGGCACCCCCGTGGCTTTTGGCAAAGGTGATTTAGTCACTTTTCCGGCAGGCATGACAGCAAGCTGGGAAGTAAAACAGCCACTACATAAACACTACCATTTAGATGGCTCTAAACTTTGTCAAATCTATCGCCGCATTAAACTGGCACTAAAACTCTAGGGAAACGCTGATTAAATCCTCATGACCACGCACATGAGGTTTGCGGGATGGGATGCCAGGCAGGCGACGAGGTTAATGGTTATTCCCTTGACGAGGAGACTAACACAGCAGACCGCCCGCAAACTCTGTGCCCATCAGGGTTGCGATAAATTTGTGCGCTTACGTATGTGTGCTCCTTGGCTTCGTAGAATAACTACGACCTGCGTCGCACGCCTCGCAATCACCACAAATTTATTCGCAACGTGGCTTATGGTGATTTAATCAGTGCTTCCCTAGAGAACCAGAAAGGAGAGTGCCTCCAGAATGGATGTTCTATTCAAGAGCTTCTCAGCTCTTGAATAAACAGCCCTAGACGGAAGCTTTCAGTGCAGCCGCTTTATCTGTATGTTCCCAGGTAAACTCTGGCTCATCACGACCAAAATGACCATAAGCAGCCGTTTTAGTGTAAATCGGACGTAACAAATCCAGCATTTTTACAATGCCTTTAGGACGCAAATCAAAATGATCCAACACTAATTGTGTCAACACTTCGTTTGATACTTTGCCGGTGCCATAGGTTTCTACCATCACAGAGGTTGGTCGCGCCACGCCAATCGCGTAACTGACCTGCACCAGACAACGTGATGCCAAGCCTGCAGCCACAATGTTTTTAGCGACATAACGTCCGGCATAGGCTGCGCTACGATCAACTTTGGATGGGTCTTTACCAGAGAATGCACCGCCGCCATGTGGTGCTGCGCCGCCGTAGGTATCCACAATAATCTTGCGACCGGTTAAGCCGCAATCTCCTTGTGGGCCACCAATCACAAAACGTCCGGTAGGGTTCACCAGATAATTGATATCACCCTTGATGAGTTCTTTAGGTAATGTTGGTTTGATAATCTCTTCAATCACGGCTTCGCGGATGTCTTTTAATTCCATCTCGGGTGCATGTTGGGTAGAAACAACCACTGTATCAATTTTATAAGGTTTACCATCCACATATTGCACGGTTACTTGAGACTTTGCATCTGGACGCAACCATGGCAGACGGCCATCTTTACGTAACTGCGCCTGACGCTCCATCATGCGATGGCTCAACCAGATTGGCAATGGCATCAGTTGCGGTGTTTCGTTGACTGCATAGCCAAACATCAAGCCCTGATCGCCAGCGCCTTGGTCTAGCGGGTCGTCATGTGCGCCGTCTACGCCTTGGGCAATGTCAGGAGATTGTTTGTCGTAGGCAACGAGTACCGCACAACCTTTATAGTCAATACCGTATTCGGTATTGTCGTAACCAATGCGTTTAATTGTTTCGCGTGCCACTTTGATGTAATCGACGTTGGCTGTGGTGGTGATTTCACCAGCAAGCACAATCAGGCCGGTATTGGCTAAAGTCTCTGCTGCAACACGGGCTGTTGGGTCTTGTTCAAGTATCGCATCTAAAATACTATCGGATACTTGATCTGCGAGTTTGTCGGGATGGCCTTCAGAAACGGATTCTGAAGTAAATAAATATGAATTCATGATCTGCCTTGGAAGAAAATGGTTGTAAAAAATACTCACTAAAGGCTGAAGCAAGTATTAAGGAACGTGTGATTGTACACGAATGTAGCTCACCCCAAATAAGTAAACCACACATCCAAAAATTAACTTGTTAAAATAGCACTAAATAATTCAACAAAGCAATTTGCCACTCTCATACAATAATCACATGACACACACCATACGCTTTACCAAGATGCAAGGCGCTGGCAATGACTTTATGGTCTTGGACGGCATCAATCAATCCATTCACTTGTCTGCGGATCAGATCAGAATGCTGGCACATCGTCAGTTTGGCGTAGGCTTTGATCAGTTGTTACTGGTTGAAACTTCTGCAATCGCTGATTTCAAATATCGAATTTTTAACGCAGATGGTAGCGAAGTCGCCCAATGTGGCAACGGCGCACGCTGTTTTGTACGCTTCGTGGTTGACCAGCAATTAACCCAGAAACGTGAAATCAGCGTTGAAACCGCGAGCGGTATCATCACACCAAAATTAGAAGACAATGGCCTGGTCACCGTGAACATGGGCGCACCAAGATTTGTGCTCAGCGAGATTCCGTTTATTGCAGATGCCATCGCCAAAACCTACCAACTCGATGTGGATGGGCAACAAATTGAAATCTCTGCGCTGTCGATGGGCAACCCGCATGCGGTACAAATTGTAGAAGATATTGAAACCGCCCCGGTATTGGCACTCGGTAGTAAAATTGAATCGCACCCGCGCTTTCCGGAACGCGTCAATGCCGGATTTATGCAAATTGTAGATGCCCACCACATTAAACTTAGAGTATTTGAGCGTGGCAGCGGTGAAACCCTTGCCTGTGGAACTGGCGCATGCGCTGCAGTGATTGCAGGCATTCAGCTCGGCCGCTTGCAGTCGCCGGTTCGCGTCTCCGCTCGCGGCGGTGAATTGCACATTGCATGGCAAGGCGGCGGCACCCCCGTCATGATGACTGGTCCGGCAGTGTCTGTGTTTACAGGTGAAGTGAATTTAGCATAAGCTTAACATTTAGGAAAACCTACTCCATGACAAGCACTCAATCACTCAATGCTGAAATATCAGCTGAGCAAATCAAGAGCTTTTTACGCACGCACCCAAACTTTTTTGAGGAAAATGCACACTTACTCACCGAAATATCACTCCCCAGCCCACATGGCAGCGGCGTTATCTCGCTGGCAGAACGCCAACAGTTAGCGCAGCGCGATAAAATTCGTGTTTTGGAAGCCATGATGGCGCAAATAATTAAACATGCAGAAGAAAACAATGTTACCAGTGCGAAAGTGCATGCATTCAGCGTCCATTTGCTTAATCAGCAAAGTTTCGGTGCATTGCAACAACTCATTTCTGAAACCTTGCAGTTCGATTTTTCAGTGTCGGAATCCATTATTCGCATTTGGATTAAACCAAGTAGCGGTGCCATTGCACAAGATGCCATTTTCACGCCGGTCAGTGAAGCGTTTAGTGACTGGGTCATGGGGCTAAATCAAATACATTGCGGCGCAAAACCAGAAATCACGGATGAGTTACTCAACCAGCATTTGCAGTCCTATGCCTTTATTCCATTAAGCAAAAAAACATTGAATCAACGTCCGTTTGGCGTGCTTATTCTTGGCGCTGAAGATCAGCAGCGCTTCAAGGCTGACATAGGTACACTCTATCTGGAACACATTGGTGAACTGGTAAGTGCCGCATTACTTAATCATTTATTTGATCTACATCTTTAGTTGTAGGGTCGCATAGGCAAACAGTGCTTTATCTAAACGATTACATCCAGCACCTGACCTTTGAGCGTGGATTAAGCACACTCACTTGCAAAAACTATACCCGTGACATTCAACTATTAGCGTCACTTGCCGAAAGCACTCCTTTAGAGCGGGTTACAAACCTTCAGGTACGCCGCTTTATAGCCACACTACACGGCCGTGGCTTGGGCGCTAAAAGCATCGCACGCGCACTCTCCGCCTGGCGAGGATTTTATGACTATTTAATTCAGCATAAGGGCTTTACACAAAACCCGGTAACAGGATTGCGTGCGCCAAAATCTGCAAAAATGCTGCCACAGGCACTTTCCGTAGATCAAGCGGTGAAGTTTGTCGATATTCAAGGCGATGGGGTACTGGAGCAGCGCGACCATGCCATAGCTGAGTTGTTTTACTCGTCAGGTTTGCGTTTAGCAGAACTCGTAAACTTGGATATTGATATGCTGGATTTTTCTGAAGGCACCGTCACCGTTACCGGTAAAGGCAATAAAACGCGCATTGTGCCGCTGGGCAGTCATGCCGGAGATGCGATTCAACATTGGCTGCAACAACGCGCGCTAATAAAAATTGATAACAAAACCCCCAAAGCCCTATTTATCACACAACAAGGTCGCAGAATCACGCCACGCGCTGTGCAATACCGTATGAAAACTTGGGCAATCAAACAAGGCATCAATACTGACATGCATCCACATCTATTGCGCCATAGCTTTGCAACGCACGTATTGCAATCCAGTCAGGATTTACGCGCCGTGCAAGAAATGCTAGGGCATGCCAATATCAGCACCACACAAGTTTACACACATCTAGACTTTCAACATTTAGCTAAAATTTATGATGTCGCACATCCCAGAGCCAAGAAAAAGACCTGATTCAAAAATACCCTACTAAAATACTGCACTATTATGGCAAAATAACAGCTATCAAATTTTTACTCTAAAGGGAAACAACATGGAACACCAACTACCGGCCTTACCTTATGCGAAAAACGCGCTAGTACCGCATATTTCGGAAGAGACCTTTGAGTATCACTACGGCAAGCATCATCAAACTTACGTAACCAATTTAAACAACCTGATCAAAGGTACCGAGTTTGAAAACGCAAGTTTAGAAGACATCATTAAAAAAACTTCTGGCGGACTATATAACAACTCAGCTCAAGTCTGGAACCATACCTTTTTCTGGAATTGTATGAAACCTAATGGCGGCGGCGCACCCACTGGCGCACTGGCAGATGCAATCGATGCAAAATGGGGTTCATTTGACGATTTCAAAAAAGCGTTTCAAACTTCAGCCGTAGGCAACTTTGGCTCTGGCTGGACCTGGCTGGTTAAAAAAGCGGATGGCTCAGTAGATATCGTCAACATGGGCGCGGCTGGCACGCCACTGACAACAGGTGACAAAGCATTGCTTACTATTGACGTGTGGGAACACGCTTATTACATTGATTACCGCAATGCACGTGCAAAATTCGTAGAAGTATTTTTAGCTTCATTGGCTAACTGGGATTTCGCATCAGCTAACTTTGCTTAATCACTGATTTATTGTTTGGTAATCATAAATACGTAACTTTTAGATGCCCTAGGGGATCGCTGATTTATTTGTCACACCGGCCGCCGGAATGACGTATATGGAATAAATCAGTGTTTCCTTAGGGATTTTCCCTTTCAATTTCTTGCAAATTTCAGGTGTTTTTATGGGGCCTTAAACGTAGCCACTATATTGGCCCGAACCGTATGCAACTTTCTGTAGCTGTCGATTAGGCGGTGGTGCCTGTCGAGCCCCTCCAGCCGCATACTGGTTGGCGTCAAGCCAAAGAAGCGCACGTTGCCCTTCACTGAACCCATTACGGCATCCATCCTGGCATTACCGAACATGCGACGAAAATTAGTCTCATAGTCGTCGAGTTTCAGATCGTCATCCAGCAGAACTTCCAGCACCACATTCAAAGTCTGGTAAAACAATCCGCGCTCAACCGTGTTGTCGTTGTACTGCAAGAAGGCCCCTACCAGTTCATGCGCCTCATCAAACTGCTGCAAGGCCAAATGAATCAATAGCTTCAACTCTAGTACTGTGAGCTGACCCCAGTCCGTATTCTCGTCAAATTCGATGCCGATCAATGTGGCGATGTCGCCGTACTCATCTAGCTCGTTATTTTCTAAACGCTCAAGCAGTGCTTCTAGGCTAGCATCGTCCAGGCGATGCAGGTTCAAAATATCAGTGCGGAACAACAGCGCCTTGTTGGTGTTATCCCAGATCAAATCCTCTATCGGATAAACTTCCGAATAGCCCGGCACCAGAATCCGGCAAGCAGTCGCGCCTAGCTGGTCATACACCGCCACGTAAGCCTCCTTGCCCATAGCTTCGAGAATGCCAAACAAAGTCGCCGCTTCCTCGGCATTAGAGTCACCAGATTTGTCTTCTTGACCCTGCCCAGAGAAATCCCACTCAACAAAATCGTAATCCGATTTGGCGCTGAAAAAACGCCATGACACAATACCGCTTGAATCAATGAAGTGTTCAACAAAGTTATTTGGCTCAGTCACGGCTTCGCTTGCAAAAGTGGGCTGAGGCAAATCATTCATGCCTTCTAAACTGCGCCCCTGCAGTAATTCCGTCAGACTCCGTTCCAGCGCCACTTCTAGGCTGGGGTGCGCGCCGAATGAGGCAAACACACCACCTGTCCGCGGATTCATCAAAGTGACGCACATCACCGGGTAGGTTCCACCCAGCGACGCATCCTTTACCAACACTGGAAAACCTTGCTCTTCCAAGCCATGAATACCGGCCAGAACGCCAGGATATTTCGCCAGTACTTCCTGCGGCACATCAGGCAAGGTGATTTCACCTTCGATAATTTCTCGTTTCACAGCCCGCTCGAAAATCTCCGACAGACATTGCACCTGCGCTTCGGCCAGCGTATTGCCGGCACTCATGCCGTTGCTGACGTAAAGGTTTTCGACCAAGTTGGACGGAAAATAGACGACCTTACCGTCCGACTGGCGCACATATGGCAACGAACAGATACCGCGCCGCACATTGCCGGAATTAGTGTCAATCAGATGCGAACCCCGTAAATCGCCATCAGGATTGTAAATTTGCAGACAGTAATCATCTAGAATTTCTATTGGCAGCGCATCTTTACGGCCTGGTTTGAACCAGCGCTCGCTCGGGTAGTGCACAAACGCTGCATTGGCGATATCTTCGCCCCAGAACGACCCGGCATAGAAATGGTTATTACTCAGTCGCTCGATGTACTCGCCCAAGGCTGACGCCAACGCGCTTTCCTTGGTCGATCCCTTGCCATTGGTAAAACACATCGGCGAGTGCGCATCACGGATATGCAACGACCACACATTAGGAATAATATTGCGCCACGAAGCGATTTCAATCTTGATGCCTAGTCCTGCCAACACACCGGACATATTGGTAATGGTTTGCTCCAACGGCAGATCCTTGCCCGCAATATAGGTGAGCGCATCAGCAGCCGGATTCGCCATTAGCAACGCCTGCGCATCAGCATCCAGGTTCTCCACTTCTTCAATGATAAACTCGGGGCCGGCTTGCACCACTTTCTTGACCGTACAGCGGTCGATGGAGCGCAATATACCTTGGCGGTCTTTGTCGGAGATATCTGCCGGCAACTCGACTTGAATCTTGAAAATCTGCTGGTAACGGTTTTCCGGATCAACAATATTATTCTGTGAGAGGCGGATATTTTCGGTAGGGATATTGCGAGTGTTGCAGTACAACTTCACAAAATAAGCCGCACACAAGGCCGATGAAGCCAAAAAGTAATCGAAGGGGCCGGGGGCAGAGCCATCGCCTTTATATCGGATAGGTTGGTCGGCAATCACCGTGAAGTCATCGAACTTGGCTTCAAGACGTAGCTTATCGAGAAAGTTGACCTTAATTTCCATGGTGATAATTCCAAAAATGGTGCAGAAAACGATATGGGCGCTATTATCCCTTACAACGCCGATGCCGTGTAATACATCGATGCTTTCCGCAAAGGCTAACGCATAAGAATAAATTGCTAAAAAGTTACGTATTTATTCCCGCGAAATATTTATTGAGCGCTAACTGATAGGGGCGGCTTGTAACTTATTGTTACCATTTATAATTTCTTGCAATTTTTGCGGTATTATGGAAAATCTGTGAAGGATTGCGAACAAAGCGACAAATTAGGGATAACGAGGCGTGGCGTACAATAGAAAAAAATTATCACTGCTATGTGTGGCCTTGCTGTCAGGGGCGTCAGCATGTACACATCAATCAGAAATTCAGCCCTCAACGGGCCATATTGAACATCAAAACACGCCAAATAACCCAGTAGTCAGTGAATCAGCCTCAAGCGCCATCCCTAAACCTATTGCCAGCAGCGCCTATCTCCCCCCGCCTAAGCCTAAAGCTAAAGAGCCTGTTTACAGCATCGTGGTGTATGACACACTAGTAAAGGAAGTGCTCTTTGCGATCGCGCGTGACAGCAAGCTCAATGTGGATATTCACCCGGTCATTCAAGGGCGCGTAACCTTGAATGCGGTGGACCAAACCTTGCCTGCTATTTTAGAGCGCCTTTCTAGGCAGGTTGATTTGACCTACAAGATTCAAAATAATGTGCTTACAATTAGTCCGGATCAAGCGGTGTTGCGTACTTATAAAGTTGATTACGTGAACATGTCGCGCGATACCGCCGGATTTATTGGTGCTGATGGCCAAATTTCAAGCACAGGTCAGAGTTCTGGTACTGGTGGTACAACGAGCAATACTTCTGGGACCGGGGCTAACAACAGTTCGCGTACAACCATTTCAAGCAAGGCTGAAAACCATTTTTGGAAAACGCTAGAAAAAAATATCAGTGATTTACTGGCTGAAACTGACAAGGAAATCATTATCGGTCGAATGGGGGCAGATAAGCAGACTTCCAATAATCAGAGTAGCAAAGATGCTTCAGCGAATGCTACTGACGGGGCTGCAAAAAATGCGGGCAATTCAAACACACCGCTTGATTCGCAAAAAGCACTGACTGAATATAAGACTTTATTCGCTGCCAATGTGATCTCAAATCCGGAAGCAGGCGTTATCAGCGTCAGAGGTACGAACAAACAGCATGAAACGGTGCAGGAGTTTCTTGATAAGGTGCTGACGAGTGCCAAGCGTCAAGTGTTGATAGAGGCAACGATTGTTGAGGTCAGGTTGAGTGACAGCTTTCAGGCCGGCATCGACTGGAGCCGCTTAAATAATTCCGCTTCTAACAGCGGCTTTATTGTCAGGCAGCAGCTTGGTCCTCGGGTGAGCGTGGGGGCTACCGGTGCTTTAACTACAACCGCAACCGCATTGGGTAGCGCGACTTCTAACGGAGGGTTTATTGCAGGTTACGTCAATCCTTTGAGTCGAATTGGCAGTATAGCGGCATCTATTAACCTACTTGAGCAGTTCGGAGATACGAAAGTATTATCCAGCCCTAAACTGATGGTACTCAATAATCAGACCGCCGTATTGAAGGTTGTAGATAATCTGGTTTATTTCACCGTGCAATCTCAACAGTCACAAGGCGCGGTGGGTGGCAGCGTATTGTCTACGGTAACCACCACACCCAATATCGTCCCTGTTGGTGTCGTGATGAGTGTGACCCCTCAAATTAATGACTTAAACAATGTGAATATCAATGTAAGACCTACCGTTTCAAGAGTATTGGGTTACAAACGGGATCCTAATCCTAACCTGATAAATATTGAAAGCCTAGTGCCAGAGATTCAAGTGCGCGAAATGGAGTCCATGCTACAGATTGATAGCGGGAGAATTGCTGTTTTAGGTGGATTGATGCAGGACGAGATCTCAAATAACACCGATAAGGTGCCTTGGTTATCGAAATTGCCTGGTGTAGGCAAAGCATTTGCCAGTAAAAATGATGCTAACAGAAAGACCGAATTAGTGATTTTCTTACGCCCAACCGTGATTCCTAATGCCAGTTTGGAAAGTGATGAGCTGGAATCCTATAAACGACATCTCCCTTCACAGCAGTTGGGGCAAGTTCTCGAAGCCGACGGTGAGAGATAAACTGGTGAGAGATAAACTGTAGATGAGTTTACTAACCAAGGCATCGGCTAGTGCTATCACTACTTTAATGCGGTTAGGCGCTGTCGGCATACTTATCATTGGGCTAGGGGTTGTGGGAGCTCACTATATGGGTGATTTAATTTCTCCAGAAGTGATTATCGTCAAGCCAGCCTCTTCAGCACCTCAGTTGACAAATTCACCTGTGGCAGCCATCCCAGCGCAGGTTGAGTTGCCGCCCACTTCAAGCCGGAATTCTGCCAGTGCAACTGGAAGCGCTTCTTCAACAGACGCTGTAGAGGTAATCCACGCATTGGAAACTGAAGCGGCATCTAAAACAGCTGCCCATACGAATGCCATTAAGCATAAAGAAATTGAGGGTAGCGCAGCCCAATTACCAGCATCTTCACGCAAGCCAGTAGCGCCGGATTTAGCAAGCCAAGCCACATTGCAGCTTACCAGCAGAACACCCGTTGCGAGTGTTGACCCAATTCTGCTTTCGGCATATCAGGCATTTAACCGAGGTGACGATGTCAGCGCGCAACAGCAATATCGACAAGTATTGCAACGAGATGTGCGTAATATTGATGCGTTGTTAGGGATGGCGGCAATTGCACAGCGGCAGGAGCGTGAAGCGGATGCAATCGGCTGGTATCAGAAAGTACTTGAAATTGAGCCCAGAAATACTATTGCCCAATCTGCGATTGTGAGATCACAAGTAAACGGTGATGTTATCGGTGCAGAAAGTCACATTAAAAATCTGCTGGCTCAGCAGCCAGAGGCAGCCAACCTGCACGCTACACTGGGTAATTTATATGCGGAGCAAAATAAGTGGGCATCAGCGCAAGAGGCTTACTTTAATGCCAGCCGTTTTGCCCCCAATAGTGCAGATTATGCGTTCAATCTGGCGATTAGCTTGGACCAATTAGGTAAGTCCAGTCTCGCTTTAGCGCAATATCAGCGCGCACTAGCGCTGTTAAATAGCTCAGGGGCTTCGACTCCTGACAAAGCGCAGTTAGAAACGCGAATTCAAGCACTTCAGGCATCAAATTAAGAAAATTTTATTTACATCAAAACTAACCGTCAGCTTTAAAATACATTACTGATAAAATAACAATATGGACTTAATTTTACTATGCAAAGCCCTTATTCAAGGCTTGGTGGAGGGCGCCACCGAATTTTTACCAATCAGCAGCACTGGGCACCTTATTATTGTGGGCGACCTGCTCAGTTTTAATGACGACAAAGCCAAAGTGTTCGACATTGTGATTCAGCTGGCAGCCATTCTAGCTGTGTGCTGGGAATACCGCCGCAAACTTATCGACACAGTCTTGCATATTACACATCAAAGTAAAGCGCAAAAATTTTCACTCAACCTGATCATCGCGTTTTTACCTGCCGCCTTGATAGGCTTGGCTTTTCACGATCAAATCAAAGCGCATTTATTTTCACCGCTCACCGTGGCTATTGCACTGATTCTGGGCGGCATCGCCATTTTGATTATTGAGCAAACACCCCTCAATGGCAAAACCGTATCGATTGATGCCATGAGTCATAAACAGGCGTTAAAAATAGGCTTTGCACAAGCGGCGGCGCTTATTCCAGGCGTATCGCGTTCAGGGGCAACTATTTTAGGCGGCATGCTGTTTGGCTTAAATCGTCACACTGCAACCGAGTTTTCATTCTTTTTAGCCATTCCCATTATGTTTGCTGCATCAGGCTATGATCTATTAAAAAGCTGGCAGCTACTTTCAATGGACGATTTGGGCATGTTTGCCGTAGGCTTTGTCACCGCATTTGCTTCAGCCTTAGTGGCCATTAAATTCCTGTTACGCTTTGTTGCCAGTCATAATTTCAAGGTATTCGCATGGTATCGCATTGCGCTCGGGCTCATTGTAATCGCCTATTTTGGCAAAGCCTTTTAGGGAAGCGCCTTCCTAGCTCGCGCAATCGCCGCCTTCACCTGCGCCGGAGCTGTACCGCCAACATGGTTACGGCTATTGAGTGAGCCTTCCAACGTCAACACAGCATACACATCTTCAGTAATTTGAGTTGCAAACTCCTGTAAAGTAGCCAGTGGCAAATCGCTTAAATCTACTTTTTTGTCAACGGCATAACGCACGGCAAGTGCTACCGCTTCGTGGGCATCTCTAAACGGCATGCCTTTTTTCACCAAATAGTCGGCCAAATCTGTAGCGGTTGCAAAACCTTCAGTTGCGGCCTGACGCATGGCTTCTTTGTTGACGGTAAACCCGGTTTTTACCACAACACCATGTTCCACCACCGGCAGGCGAAGCATGTCGGCGTAAATCTCCAGCGTGACCAACAAAGTATCGGCTGTATCAAACAGCGGTTCTTTATCTTCTTGATTATCTTTATTGTAAGCCAGCGGCTGACTTTTCATTAAGGTCAGCAGTGCGGTTAAATGCCCATAAACGCGACCAGTCTTGCCTCGCACCAATTCTGGTACGTCAGGATTTTTCTTTTGCGGCATGATAGATGAACCGGTGCAGAAACGGTCAGCAATATCAATAAATGCAAAGCGTGGTGAGCTCCATAAAATCAGCTCTTCGGATAAACGTGATAAATGCATCATTACCATAGAAGATGCAAATGTAAATTCAATGGCAAAATCACGGTCCGATACAGCATCAAGCGAATTTTCACATACGCCATCAAAGCCTAGGGCCTTGGCAACCATTTCGCGGTCGATCGGGTAGCTAGTGCCGGCCAACGCTGCTGCCCCCAGCGGCAAACGGTTGATACGGCAGCGCGCATCGGCAAAACGCGCGACATCGCGCTTGAGCATTTCAACATAAGCCATTAAATGATGACCAAAGGTTACGGGTTGCGCTACCTGCAGATGAGTAAACCCTGGCATGACGGTATCAAAATGTGCTTCCGCTAAATCCAGCAAACTGGATTGCATTTTAACCAAGCCGGCAATCACCTGGTCGGTAGTAGATCGCAACCACAAGCGCACATCTGTCGCCACTTGGTCGTTACGGCTTCTGCCAGTATGTAAGCGCTTACCTGCATCCCCAATTTTGTCCGTCAAACGTTTTTCTATGTTGAGATGCACGTCTTCTAAATCAAGCAGCCATTCGAATTTTCCGGATTTGATTTCTTCCAGAATTTCGTAAAGCCCTGTTTCAATCGCCTTAAAATCTTCTTGCGAAATAATGCCCTGCAAGCTCAACATGTGCGCATGTGCAATGGAGCCTTGAATATCGTACATGGCTAGGCGGTGGTCAAAACCAACCGAAGCGGTGTATTTTTTTACCAACTCCGCCACCGGCTCGTTAAACCGCCCTGACCAGCTGGTATCTTTTTTATTGAGCGCGCTTGTTTTTTGTGTCACTTTACTTTGCCTATCTGTTTTAACTTTGTCTTAATTGCGATTGTGATGATTATGCTACATTTTTGTGTTGCTGTGTCTGTCAGTTTTTTTCGAATTAGGGAAACCAAGTGCTGATTTACGGTTCACAGAGATTTGCATTTTGTAGTTGGCTTGCAATGCGCTAAAGGTTTGTAAACATCGCCTTGTGATAAAATCACAGGCATGAAAACTCAACCCAAAACACTCGTGATTGCCTCGCGTGAAAGCGCCCTTGCCATGTGGCAGGCACGCCATATTCAAAGCCGTTTGCAGGCGCTTTACCCACAAACTGAAGTCACCATTTTAGGCATGACGACGACTGGCGACCAAATTCTGGATACGCCTTTGGCTAAAGTTGGTGGCAAAGGCTTGTTTGTAAAAGAACTGGAAATGGCGTTGGAAGATGGTCGTGCAGATTTGGCCGTGCATAGTATGAAAGACGTTCCCATGAATTTGCCTGCGGACTTTATACTTGCGGCCACAGGCGAACGTGAAGACCCGCGCGATGCCTTTGTTTCCAACGACTTTGCCGCACTTGAAGACTTGCCAACAAATAGCGTCGTCGGCACTTCCAGCTTGCGCCGTCAGAGCCAATTACAGGCACGCTTTCCA
>CAMBZE010000011.1 GCA_945872425.1 Methylotenera oryzisoli
AGTATAGGAGCTTGCCCGGGTTGGGACATTGGTTACAAATGGGTTACAAAATACAAAAATCAATAGACATAAAAAAGCCCACATCGCTGTGAGCTTGATTTTATTGGTGGCCGGGGGCAGAATCGAACTGCCGACACGCGGATTTTCAATCCGCTGCTCTACCGACTGAGCTACCCGGCCCTTATAACGAAGCTAGTGCAAACTTCGGTGAATGTTTGCAAGTCGCGCATTATAGCAAACTAAATCTATTGTGACATCCTAAAATAGTAAATTTGTAGCGATTCTGTTTGGAAATTGCTGGTGTGGAATACGCACATAGCCAGCACCTAGTATTTAGATGCGTGTTATTTTGTTTTCAGATGAGAATTTTTGCGACCGAAAGAATATGAGCATCTGTCGATGCCAGTTGCATAAGCGTCCTGAAACAGGACGCTTGAATTTCATTAGTTATGCTGGCTGAACAGAGAGTTTTAAGCCTAGCGCCTTAAATACTTTCATTACAGTGATAAATTCAGGATTGCCTTGGTCAGAAAGTGCTTTATAAAGACCTTCTCTGGTAATGCCAGTGTCTCTAGCTAGTTGTGACATGCCTTTTGCTTTAGCAACCACACCAAGCGCGTGAGGAATTAATTGAGGATCGTTTTCTTCTAAACAAGCCTCAATGTAATTCATTATATCTTCTTCTGTCTTGAGATATTCGGCACTATCCCATTTTGTTAATTTAGATGTAGTCATAGCAGTCTCCAATAATTAAGTTTCTTAACCTATACGTCTTTCGACAACTCAATAGCCTTCTTAATATCGTTTGACTGAGTTGATTTGTCACCGCCTGCCAACAACACAACTATTTCTAAATCCCGCTCAATAAAATAAACGCGATAGCCAGAGCCAAAAGTCATTCTTAATTCTAAAACACCTTCCCCAACTGGAGCGCAGTCACCATAGTTTCCTAGTTCGACTCTATCAATTCGGACTTGAATGCGAACTTTGACTTGTTTGTCTCTGAGTGCATCGAACCAAGTTGTAAAGTTTTGATGTTTTAAAATGGCTTTCATAGACTTATTGTAAACTATGGTTAACAGATGTCAAGTATTTTTAGACATAACAAGCGTCCAGTAACTAGATGCTTATCTATCAAAAATTACTCAATTAATAGAAAGAATACACAGACGAAACTCTGTCGATGCCAGTCGGTTTTGTATGAAATTTATTGAATTCCAGCGGTGTCGCTGCGTATGTAACTTGGGATTTTTTGGGGCTGTAGACTACTGAGAAATGGGTGTTCAGTTTGCTGTCTATAGCGCAAACTTAACCTAGTAGTACAAAACCCCAAACCACTGCCACTATCACCACTGCAATAAACACTGCCGAACTTCCAATGTCTTTAGCCTGTTTGGCGAGCGTATGGCGTTCCGTAGAGGTATGGTCTACCGCCGCTTCAATCGCAGAATTCAATAGCTCCACAATTAAAACGAGTAGCACGCTCGCAATCATCAGTGCTTGTTCAATAGAATTCTTGCCTAAATAAACTGCAAGTGGAATAAGTACGATTGCCAAAAACACTTCTTGCCGGAAAGCATCTTCGTGCACAAATGCGGCTTTAAAGCCTTCCAATGAATAGCCGAAAGCGTTAATTAAACGGCGAGCGCCAGTTTTGCCTTTGAAAGGGCTAACTCCAATATGCTTAGATGTTGATGAATGTTGGGCGCTATCTTTTGGTGCATTTTGAGAGGATTGCATTATGGGTTTTCTCGCTAATTGGGAGCAGTTAATTTCTAACAGTTTAATTTTCAGGTTTAAATTTTCACATGCGTTATCATAACGGTTTGGTTAACAACTCACAGATTAAATTAAAGGGTCATCATGGCACGTACAGTCAATTGTATTAAATTAGGTAAAGAAGCTGATGGGTTGGATTTTCCTCCATATCCCGGCGAGCTCGGCAAACGTATTTATATAAACGTTTCAAAAGAGGCTTGGGCGGCATGGTTAAAACAACAAACCATGCTCGTTAATGAAAACCGCCTAAGTTTAGCCGATTCTTCAGCGCGTAAATATCTAACCGAACAAACTGAGAAGTACTTTTTTGGTGATGGCGCTGACACTGCTAGTGGTTATGTGCCACCAAAAGGCTAATGTTACATTTACAATGAAAAAATCGCCTGCAATGGCGATTTTTTCATAATACAGATCAGAGAGCTAAAACTACGAAATCTCACGCTCTATATCTTGTATTGAAGTATGGCGCACATCTGCACCCTTCACCATATACACCACATATTCTGCGATATTTTTGGCATGGTCGCCAATGCGCTCAATCGCTTTCGCCACAAACAACACTTCGAGCGACATTGAAATGGTGCGTGGGTCTTCTAGCATAAACGTAATCAACTGACGCATTGCCGCGCGAAATTGCTCATCCACTTCCTCATCTTGCCTGGCAACATCAGCCGTTTTACTCACATCCAAACGCGCAAAGCCATCTAAAGATGTATGCAACATTTCACGCACCATTGCCACCATTACCTTGATTTCGTTAAAGCGCGGCTTGTACATACGATCTTCTTCGAAGATTTTTTGTGCCGTACGGGCAATTTTAGTAGCTTCATCGCCAATACGCTCTAGATCAGTAATGGTTTTCATCATCATCATTATCATGCGTAAATCACCAGCTGCGGGCTGGCGGCGCGCGATAATGTGGCTACAATCTTCGTCAATCTGTACTTCCAGTGAATTCACACGATGATCATTGGCCATCACCTTTTTCGCTAAATTTACATCTAGCTTAGTTAAGGATTCAAGTGCTTGCACAATTTGCTGCTCAACCAAGCCGCCCATTTCAAGCACTTTCCCGCGGACCGCTTCTAATTCAGCATCATATTGCTTAAAGGTATGTTCAGATTGCATGTTATTTTCCAGTATTAACCAATTTCTAAGATTTTAGCTACAAAACATGACAAAATTATTACAACCTGATAGGTCGTTACTTTTTGTAAGTTTTCACACCATCCGGTGTAGCCAGCAACAGCACGTTAGCTGGACGAGCGGCAAATAAACCGTTAGTCACTACCCCAACTATTTGATTAATTTTTGCTTCCATCGCAACTGGGTCGCTAATCGTTAAGCCATGCACATCTAAAATCACGTTACCGTTGTCAGTTGTAAAGTCACGTAATTGCGGTTGACCGCCTAATTTCACCAGTTCACGCGCCACATAGCTTTTTGCCATTGGCAATACCTCAACGGGCAACGGGAACTTGCCAAGTACAGGGACGTATTTGCTTGCATCACAAATACAAATAAATTGTTTAGCTACAGCCGCAACAACTTTCTCACGCGTTAGCGCCCCGCCACCACCTTTAAGCATGTGCATGTGCTCGGTAATCTCATCCGCACCGTCCACATAAATATCCAAGCCATCAACACTGTTCAAATCAAATACTTCAATGCCATGACCACGCAAGCGTTGAGCCGTCGCCTCAGAGCTTGCTACCGCACCATCAATTTTATGTTTAACTTTAGCCAACTCTTCAATAAAAAAGTTAGCGGTTGAGCCTGTGCCAACGCCAATAATTCCGCTTTTAACATATTCAACGGCTGCTTTTGCTACTTGTTGTTTTAATTCGTCTTGCGATAACTTATTTTCGTTTCCTAGCATTTTGAGTTAATTCCTTACAAATTCTTTATAATACGGGTTATATAACAATCAGTTCAATACTATACACTGCATAGAGTTAATTAAAAATAACGCATGACTATAAATTCAAATATCAATTACCGCGAAAAAATCGAGCATTCACATGTTTATGACGTTGCTAAAGTCACGCCGTTAGAACTGCAAACCAATCTTTCCAAACGCATACAAAATAACGTGCTCTTGAAGCGTGAGGACATGCAGCCCGTGTTTTCGTTTAAATTGCGCGGCGCTTACAACAAAATGGCAAGCTTATCTGCCGAGACACTTGCCAAAGGCGTTATTGCAGCATCTGCCGGCAACCACGCCCAAGGCGTTGCACTCAGTGCGCAAAGGTTAAACTGTCGCGCAGTTATCGTAATGCCTACTACCACCCCGCAAATCAAAATTGATGCCGTTAAAGCCAGAGGCGCCGAGGTGGTGCTGTTTGGTGATAGCTATTCTGATGCTTATACACATGCGCTGGCGCTTGAACGAACTGAAGGGCTAACTTTCGTACATCCATACGATGACCCAGAAGTCATTGCCGGGCAAGGGACCATCGCCAAGGAAATTCTGGAAGAGCATTCTAAACCGATTCACGCAATATTTTGCTGCGTCGGCGGTGGTGGACTCATTGCGGGAATTGCAGCTTATGTTAAGGCGTTGCGCCCTGAAATAAAAATCATCGGCGTTGAAGCAAAAGATGCAGAGGCAATGGCGGAATCCCTGAAAAAAGGTGAGCGCGTCATGCTTGAACAGGTAGGCTTATTCGCTGACGGGGCTGCCGTTAAACAGGTCGGTGAATATACATTCGATCTATGTCAGCAATATGTGGACGAAATGATTGTGGTTGATAACGATGCCATATGCGCCGCGATTAAAGATGTATTTGAAGATACACGCAGCATCCTGGAGCCGGCCGGTGCGCTGGCCGTTGCTGGACTAAAAGCCTACGCCAAGCGCGAAAATCTGCACGATAAAACACTGGTTGCGATTGCATCCGGTGCAAACATGAACTTTGATCGGCTGCGTTTTATAGCAGAACGTGCAGAAGTTGGTGAAAAGCGTGAAGCAGTGTTCGCGGTGACCATCCCTGAAAAACCGGGTGCATTTAAAGCGTTTTGCCACCTGTTAGGCAATCGCAACATCACTGAATTTAATTACCGCTATTCTGACCCCAAAAATGCACACATTTTTGTGGGGGTTGCCATTGCAGACCCTGCAGAATCTGCCAAGTTAGTAGACGCCCTACAACAGCAAGGTTTGCCAACAATGGACTTAACTGACAACGAAGTCGCCAAACTGCATTTACGGCATCTGGTGGGAGGGCATGCACCGCAGGCAGAACATGAAATGGTATTCAGGTTTGAGTTTCCTGAAAAACCCGGAGCACTGATGAAGTTTTTAGACACCATGGGGCACGACTGGAATATCAGCTTATTTCATTACCGCAATCACGGCGCAGACTTTGGACGCGTATTGGTTGGTATGCAGGTGCCACCAGAAGATACTGATGAATTTAAGATATTTTTAAATAATTTAGGTTATCCATATTGGGATGAAACTGAAAACCCTGCTTATCAATTATTTTTAGGCTAAATTTGAGTCTACGCAACCGATTGGTGGTTATTTTTAACCATGGCTAATATGTAGCAAAGTTAACCATCTGTTTTATATAAAAAAATTTACAAGAATGATTCTTGCATAGTACACACTCATGCTATTGAACACTTGAAACGCAGCGTATCGTTAAACCTTGATATGATGGTGTGTGCCAAACAGCGTTATAAGTAGAGAATGACAACAAACCATAAAAATTCACAATTTGGAGATTAAGTATGAAATTAAGGCATTTGGTAGCAACCCTTGCAATCGGTCTAACGTTCAGCGCTGCCGTAAACGCCACAGATCGTGGCAAAGCCTATGTCTCAAATCAGGATGGCGGCGTTTCAGTCATTGACTTAAATACCTTAACAGCCACCGGTAACATTGATGTCAAAGGTGAGGGCCCGCGTGGTCTGGCAATAACGGATGATGGTAAGTTACTGGTTGTTGCTACCCGTGAAAATGGTAGCGTATCTATTATTGACACTGCCACCAATGAAGTTGTACAACAAATCCCGGTTGGTCAAAACCCGGAATTTGTAAGAGTACGCGGTAATTTTGCCTTTGTCTCTTATGAGCCGAGCGCAAAAGGTGGGCCACCCCCAGCGCCAGGTTCGGCTGCTGCCAAAGAAGCAGAAAAAGCCGCTGCAGATGATGACGAAGAGCCGGCACGTATTGGTGTCATTGACTTAAAATTAGGCAAAAAAGTGCGTGAAATTGTCGGCGGTCCTGAAACTGAAGGCATTGAATTCAGCGCAGATGGCAAACAACTTGTTATTACAAATGAAGCGGATAACACTGTTACTGTACATAACATGAAAACAGGCCAACTGATTAAGACTATCAAAACTCAAAAATATGGAGATCGGCCTCGTGGCGTAAAAGTCTCACCTGACGGTAAAACCTATGTAGTCACGCTAGAGTACGGTAACAAATTTTTAGTGCTTAATAAAAACTTTAAGGTATTACGCACGGTGGATACCGGCGCTACGCCTTATGGCATTGCTTATGACCGCAAAGGTGAGCGCATTTATGTGGCCGCAAACAAAGCAAAAACCTTAGAGGTGTTTGATGCTAAGACTTATGAAAAAATTAAGGATGTCGCTACAGGCAACCGTTGCTGGCACTTTAGCTTTACACCGGACGATAAAGAAATTTTACTCGCATGCGGTAAATCAGATACAGTATTTGTGATTGATGCCGAAAAACTCGAAGTGACCAAACAAATTGAAAATAAGAAAATGCCTTGGGGTGTAGTGACTTATCCAAAATCTGTAGGTAGCCTAGATAAACCCTTATAAGATAAACCCTTATAAGACAAACCTTTGTAGGATAAGCCGTTGTAATTGATTGCCAGGTTACAACTAGCTCTAATTCAAAACCCCGCTACGCGGGGTTTTGTTATTTTAATCAGTGCTTCCCTAGTTTAATACATTTAATATAAATGCCCATTCTTGGGGGTCAACAGGGGTAATCGATAATCGATTGCCCTTTTGCAATATACGCATATTTACCAACTCTGGATATTCACGTAATTCTTTTAGGCTTAGCAAACGTGTTTTACGCACTAATTTTACGTCTACATTTAGCCAACGCGGGTTCTCAGAAGTGGATTTTTCATCATAATATTTATGGCCTGCTATAAACTGCAAGCGATCTGGATAGGCAAGTTTACTTACTTCCGCAATGCCGGCGATACCAGGCACTTCGCAATTAGAGTGATAAAACAAAACGCCATCACCTAGCTTCATTTGGTCGCGCATAAAGTTTCTAGCCTGATAGTTACGCACGCCGTACCAATCAACCGTTTGATCAGGAAATCCAGCTAAATCATCAATAGAAACATCCGACGGCTCGGATTTCATTAGCCAATAACGCATAGCGTTTTCCTGTTAAAAATAATTGCCAGCGAATCGATAAAAGCAGAAGTTCTCTACGGACACAGCCTAGACCAGCATCCTGAACCAAAAAGGCTCAAGTGGTAACAGCCTAGAGCGCATTAGGTACACCCGCCAAGAGCCTCTTAAAAGAGAGCCCAACTTAGGGCGCGCACACAGCAACTCGAATGACTAAAACCGATGCTATAAACTAGTTCAAGGAATTATTAGCCTAAACCGTACCGCAGAGAACAAACTTTGAAATCAGACGTTTTATCTTGTCGATAAAACCATTGAAATGATTCTACTCCATTTGCAACTAAACTTTTTGCCGCTGTTAAATATTTATTTTTTTGTGCAAGCTTGATCTATTTGATCTTGCATGAGTGTGATTCGGCGCTTGATGTCGCCAATATCTACATTGCCACTTTTGCTGTTCAATAGCTCGTGTGAGAAATTCAGTGCCGCCATAATTGCAATACGCTCCACACCAATCACCCTGCCATTATCACGAATATCACGCATTTTTTTATCTAAATAATTGACCGCATTGATTAAACCTGGTCGCTCTTCATCTGTGCATGACACGGTGAAGTCACGCCCCATGATATTGACATCTACGCCTTTAATTTCACTCATTATTTTATACCCGAAATTTGATACTCATCGCTGCTTTAAGGCAGGCTCTGCATCAATGTCTCAATGCGCTCACTGGCTTTCGCCATATTGGTTTTTAATAACGCTGTGTCAGATTCCATCGTGCTCAAGTTTAGACGTAGCTGCGTATTCTCATGGCGTAACTCACCGCACAATGAAATTAAGTGTGTTAATTTTTCTTCTAACGCTGTTAAGTCTGCATCCATGTGATCACTATAATTGAAAAATCTGATTATAGTCAATAGCTAACGTGAATTTTTCAAAGTATTACAATACCTTATAAAGAGGACCTTGGAAAAATAGTTACCATAGTAGAAAAATTAGACGTTATAATTTCCACTTGTTGTCAGGTGCCAAGTTTGTTTTCTACAAACAAGGTGAAACTGGGAAATAGGTGCGTTAAACCATTAACAATGCCTATGCTGCCCCCGCAACGGTAAGTGAGTCTTTGATTATTCAAATAGTTTTGCAATTAGCCACTGAGCGCGAGCTTGGGAAGGCGCAAAACACATGGGTTAAGCCAAACCCAAAGCTCACAAGCCCGGAGACCGGCCTCGCAACATTAGCCTTATGTTAAGGCGCGCTAGAGAATACCGCGGGGTGGCGGTGACCAAAAGCTGCATTATTGATTAGTGCATTTTTGTCTTCCTTTTCCTGCTTTATTCCCTGGTTCTTATAAATCCACATGCGGGGACGCGTGTAATTTAGGGAAAGATCATGCCCAAAAAAATCATTGCCAGCCTGATAGGTTTGGCTTTTACAACACCTGCTGTTGCAGCAGAAAATATCAATTTAGATAATGTGGTAGTTACCGCTTCACGCATTGAGCAATCGCGCACCAGTGTGATAGGAGATGTTACCGTGATTGACCGCGAAGCCATAGAGCGCGCCGGCACAGGCTCTATCACCGACTTACTACAATCGCAACCGGGCATACAGATCAGCACCAATGGTGGTGCAGGCAAAACTTCTAATATCTTTATGCGCGGCACAAACAAAGACCATGTAGTCGTATTGATAGATGGTATGCGTATCAACTCAGCCACATCAGGCACCACTTCTTTTGAAAATATTCCGCTTTCACAAATCGAAAAAATTGAAATTTTGCGCGGACCAGCCTCTAGCCTCTATGGAGCAGATGCGATAGGCGGGGTTGTGCAGATTTTTACACGTAAAACAGTAACTGAAAAACCACTTATTCGTGCGGCTATCGGCCTGGGTAGTTACAACACAAAAACTATTGACGCAGGCATTAGCGGTGGGTTAGGCAATACTCACTATAACTTTAATATCAGCAGCATTCATACCGATGGGTTTTCTTCCAAACAAAATGGTATTGCTTTTGATAGTGACGATGATGGTTATAGAAACTTAGCGTTCATCGCCAATATTAACCACAAACTCAATGAAAATAATGAAATTGGCGCGCAATTCCTGCAAAGTAACGGCAATAGTGACTATGATTGTTACAGCAGCACTAAAAATGGTAGCGTTTGTAGAATTGAAGAAACATTACAAAGCTATAATATTTACAGTCGCAATCAGTTTACTCAGTCATGGCAAAGTAATTTACAAATCGGGATTGGCACCGATAATTATGAGGATTTTAGCGGAAGAAGTAGCTCTGGGGCAGTTTCTTACAGCAAGTACCGCACTGAGCAACGTCAATTGACATGGCAGAATAACTTTACACTACCTGTTGGCATACTCACATTGGCTTATGATCGGATAGAGCAAAAAATTAATAGCACTACACTTTATAATAAAAATGTAAGAAGCAATAACGGTTATCTAGCAAGCTATTTGGCGGATATTGACAATCATTCGCTACAATTTTCTGTTCGCAATGATGACGACTCTCAGTTTGGAAGCTACACCACCGGTGGTTTGGGTTATGGTTATCACGTCACACCAAATTGGCGCATAGCCGCCAATTACGGTGCGGCCTTCAAAGCACCTACATTTAACCAGCTTTACTTTCCTAGAACGACAGGTTACTCAGGCAATCCTAACTTGCAACCGGAGAAATCTCATAATAGTGAAATTTCTTTGCGTTATGAGAGTGATAAGTTAAGGTCTGGCATGACTGTTTTTGATAACAGCATTAAGAATCTAATCGTCAATGGAGACCCTGTAACTAACTTAAATCAAGCAGAAATACAGGGGATTACATTCGATGGAAACTGGCACATATCAGAAAATATAACCCTTGCCGGTAACTTTACAACGCAATCTCCACGCGCAAAAGAAACCGACAAACTATTAGATCGCCGTGGTAACCGCTATGGTGCAGTCAGCCTGTTACACAGCTTGGGCGATTTGCAATGGGGGGCTGAAGTCACGGGAGCATCTACGCGTTACAACGACCTCGCAAACACCAAGAAAATGGGTGGTTATATGCTGGTTAATTTAACAGCCAACTATAAACTCTCACCCGAGTGGAAACTGGAAGCGCGGGCAAATAATATTTTGGACAAAAATTACGTGCTAGCTTATACAGGGAACACCGCAACATCGGCAGCCTACAACACCGCAGGCAGCAATCTTTTTATCGGCGCCCGTTACAACATGAAACCCTGATAATTAGGTTAGAATACTTGAGAATTTCACAAAGGAGAATTTAATGCTGACACTTTCTAAAACCAATCAAATTATCATAGGCGTTGTACTTGCTGGGCTAATCATTGCCACTCGCGGACACCACTTTGCTTCCATCAACAACCTGCCGAGCGCATCATTGGCCGTGTTTTTCCTGGCAGGCTTGTATTTACGTCCGGCCTTGGTGTTTCCGGCCTTGCTTGCCTTATGTGCAGGCTTGGATTTTTATTCAATCACTTTCGCGGGCACCAGCAATTTTTGCGTGACCCCGGCTTACGGCTTTTTATTACCAGCTTACGGCGTAATGTGGTTAGCTGGTCGCTGGTTTGCAAAACGTTACAGCTTTAGCACTAATGCAGTTTTGCCGTTAGTGGGTAGCGTGGCTATTGCTGCAACAGTGAGCGAGTTATTTTCTAGCGGCGGCTTTTATTTCTTTGGTGGCCGCTACCCAGACCCAACATTTGCCGAATTCTTGCCACGCCTTCAGAAGTACTTTCCGCACCAGTTAGAAAATATCGGTTTCTGGCTAGGTGTTGCGCTGGTAACCCATGTAGCGTTTGTACTTGCAAGTGGCGCAAACCGCTCTAAAGCTTAATGTCCGCTGAAGAAAAAAATACGCGCCATGCCGCACGCATGGTGCGTAAAAAAGCAGTCATCGACGCTGCGATTGAACAAGCCAATCAAGAAAAAGGCTTATTGCTCATACTCACCGGCAACGGCAAAGGTAAAAGTTCATCGGCTTTTGGCATGATGGCACGCGCATTGGGTTACGGCATGAAAGTAGGTGTAGCTCAATTTATCAAAAGCCGTAAAGATACAGGCGAAGAAGGCTTTTTTAGTCGCCAGCCTAATGTGGAATGGCATGTGCTGGGCGAAGGCTTTACTTGGGATACGCAGGATCGCGAACGCGACATCAGCACTGCGCAAGCAGGATGGAAAATTGCACAGCAAATGTTGAGCGACCCAGAAATTAGCCTCGTGATTCTGGATGAGATCACCTACACCATGAAATACGGTTATCTTGATACCGCGCAAATTTTAGCAGATATTGCCGCCCGCCCGCCCATGCAGCATGTGGTGATAACGGGGCGCGGCGCACCGCAAGCTTTAATTGATGCAGCAGATACCGTAAGCGAGATCATGGATGTGAAGCACGCCTGGCGTGCAGGCATTAAAGCCCAGCCCGGCATTGATTTATAGCATTCATATGACCTCCTGTCGTGCCGTCCTTGTCTCTGCGCCCGCATCCGGGCAAGGTAAGACTCTCATCACCGCCGCTCTGGCACGCGCTTGGCGTAACCTTGGGCTAAAAGTACAAGCATTCAAGTGCGGTCCGGACTTTTTAGACCCCATGATACTGGAGGTCGCCACAGGTCGCCCCGTTTATAACCTCGACTTTACCATGTGTGGTGAAAATGACGCTGAAGCCCAGCTTTATCGCGCCGCACAGCAAGCCGACCTGATCATTGTTGAAGGCGTGATGGGCTTGCACGACGGCACGCCTTCCAGCGCAGACATTGCTACCCGCTTTGATTTACCCGTCGTGCTCACTATAGACGCCAGTGGCATGGCGCAAACATTTGGGGCTTTGGCCTCTGGCCTTTTGGCATATAACCCGCAACTCAAATCTGCGGGTGCACTGGCTAACAAAGTGGGCAGTAGCGGTCATGCTCAGTTATTAAAAAATTCATTGCCTACGCATTTAAGCTGGTTCGGTGCATTACAGAAAGATGAAAATCTTAGCCTGCCCGAGCGGCACCTGGGCTTGTTTCGCGCCAGTGAAATTGGTGACTTAGAAGCGAAAATTGAAGCCGCCGCCAATGCGCTGATGCCAGATTTACCTCTGCCACCAGTCGTGACATTTCAGGCTCCCCAAATGCAGGTAACCCCCAAGCTACTTGCCAACAAAACCATTGCCATTGCGCGAGACGCCGCTTTTTGTTTTATTTATCAGGCTAACTTGGATTGCTTGACCGACATGGGTGCGACCCTCAAGTTCTTTTCGCCATTACACGACCAATGTTTGCCTGAAGCAGATGCTTATTGGCTACCTGGCGGTTATCCTGAACTTCACTTGAGTGAGATCGGCGCCAATATTGCCATGAAAAATGCTTTGCAAGCAGTTTTTAACGCCGACAAGCCCATACTGGCTGAATGTGGCGGCATGATGGCTTTATCGGCGAGCATTGATGACAGCCCCTGTTTCGGTTTATTGGTGGGAAAAAGCAAAATACATGATCGTTTACAAGGACTGGGTTCTCTAAATGCTGAACTGCCGCAAGGTGTACTAGGGGCACACACCTTTCATTATGGCAACTTTGAAACTGAACTTGAGCCTATCGCCACCGCTAAAACACGTTTTGGTAAACCTGAAAACATTTATCGGCATGGCTCAATTCACGCCAGCTTTCTGCATTTTTACTTTGCCTCTAACCCACAAGCCGCTGCGGGGCTATTTCTGTCATGAACTCACATCGCTACCCTGATGCCGACATTGATGCAATCTATCGCGTCATTGCCGAGCGCCGCGACATGCGGCATTTTTTACCTACGCCTGTTGATTCCGCAGTGCTTGCGCATATTTTGCAAGCCGCGCATCAAGCCCCGAGCGTGGGCTTAATGCAACCTTGGCGCTTTATCCGCATTACTAACACCGATACGCGTAAGGCGATACATCAGCTGGTAGATGAAGAGCGCGTTCAAACTGCGCAAGCCATTGGTGAATATGAAAGCACCACCCGCATGGCTGAATTTTTGCGTTTAAAGGTTGAAGGCATTTTAGATTGTGGTGAGTTATTGGTCGCCACCTTGTGTGATAAACGCGAAGATCACATATTTGGGCGCCGAACCTTACCTGAAATGGACATCGCTTCCGTCAGTTGCGCCATTCAAAATATGTGGCTAGCCGCACGTGCCGAAGGCTTAGGCATGGGCTGGGTGTCAATTTTTGACCCGGTAAAACTAAGTGCCTTGCTACAAATACCAAGCGGTGCCAAACCAATTGCCGTACTGTGCCTAGGGCATGTCAATACTTTTTATAAAGAACCGATGTTGGTTGAAACCGGCTGGAAACAAGCCAAGCCACTCTCGGAGATGGTCATGGAAAATTGTTGGACAACAGATAAACAAGGGCACACCGATGAATAATGTGCATTTAATTTTAGGTGGCGCACGCTCTGGCAAAAGCGCTTTTGCAGAAAAGCTGGCCTTAGAGAGTGGTCTGCCCGTGACCTACATTGCCACCGCACAAGTTTATGATGCTGAATTTGGTCAACGCGTAGATCACCATAAACTACGTCGCCCTGCGCACTGGAAAACCGTAGAGCAATCTTTTAACTTGGGTGAAACGCTCAAAACGTATGCTAAAGCGGGCGAATGCGTGATTGTCGATTGCCTCACACTTTGGCTGGCACAGTGTATTTGCCCAGATTGTGATCGCCCCCAAAACCTGGATTGGCAAAGCGAGCGTCATGCACTTCTAGAGACCATTCCAACACTAAAAGGCACAGTATTATTTGTCAGCAATGAGGTAGGCATGGGCATTGTGCCACTCGGCGAGATTAACCGCCAGTTTCAGGATGAACAAGGCAGACTGAATCAAGCCATCGCGCAACTGGCAGATAAGGTCAGTTTTGTTGCGGCCGGACTTCCACTCACGCTAAAAGGATAACCATGGAAATAACCACATTTGAACTAAGAGGTGAATTCATCGAACTTTGCAACCTGCTCAAACTCGCGGGAATCGCTAATAGCGGCGGTCAAGGGAAAATGATGGTGGGTGATGGCATCGTGCAGGTGGATGGCCAGATTGAAACTCGAAAAACCGCCAAGATTCGCACAGGGCAAGTAGTGGAGTGTTTAGGGCAGCAAATAAAAGTACTATAAGGCTAGAGATATTGATCTAGCCTCTCCCAGTCTAGGTGTTGCTCAACACAATCTGCCAGCCTATTCAGTTCATCGTTCCTCAAGTCTTCATAACTGAATGGCTGCTGCGTCTGCAACCCTGCCCATTTAAGCCATGCCGCACAAGCCTGTTCATGGTCAAACAAGCCATGCAAATAAGTACCCGCAATCTGGTTATCCTGTGACATTGCACCTTCAGGTTTTCCATCAATTATCAGCACTGGTTTTTGCATAGCCTCGCCGGTACTCACCCCCATGTGAATTTCATAACCTGTGACTGAAGCATCGGCAAATGCCAGCTTGCCCGCGACTCGTTTCAACTGCTTACTCGGCTGCAATGTCGTTTCCATATCTAGCCAGCCAAAACCGGCACTTGACCCCGACTTTCCTTCAATTGCATATGGATCATGCATTGCACTGCCCAGCATTTGGAATCCGCCACAAATACCCAGCACTTTACCACCGTAACGCAGATGGTGAGTGAGCACTTGCTCCCATCCGTTGGCTCGCAAATACTGAAGATCACCACGCACATTTTTGCTACCGGGAAGGATGATTAAATCTGCCGACGGAATCGCCTCGCCCATTTTTACAAACTGGAAATCCACGTCTGGATGCAGGCGCAGCGCGTCAAAATCGGTGTGATTACTGATATGTGGGAGTACAGGAACAATGATTTTTAATTTTCCGCTATCCTCATCCCCTCGCTCGCAGGCGGGCGATGGGTTGATTGCGTCTTCAGCCTCGATGTGCAAGCCATGCAAATACGGCAATACCCCTAACACCGGCTTACCTGTTTCCTGCTCTAGCCAATCCAAACCAGATTGTAATAGCGCAATATCGCCTCGGAAACGGTTAATAACAAAACCAATCACGCGTGCCCTTTCACGCTCGGAAAGCAGTGCCAAAGTCCCTACAATATGCGCAAACACCCCGCCACGGTCTATATCAGCAATTAAAATAACCGGACAATCCACCGCCTCGGCAAAGCCCATATTCGCGATATCATTATCACGCAGATTGATTTCTGCCGGACTGCCAGCACCCTCTACAACAATGCAGTCAAACTGAGATTTAAGCCGTTGCCATGACGCTAAAACAGCCCGCATCGCCGTTGGTTTATAGGCATGGTAACCCGTTGCCTCCAGATTGGTAACCACCTTGCCGTGAACAATGACCTGACAACCGGTATTCGAATTTGGTTTTAACAGCACCGGGTTCATATCGGTGTGCGACTCCAATCCGCATGCCTGCGCCTGTACTGCCTGCGCACGGCCTATCTCCCCGCCGTCGATGGTCACAGCAGAATTCAATGCCATATTTTGTGGTTTAAACGGCGCAACACGCACGCCTCTGCGATACAATACGCGGCACAACGCCGCAACAAGGGTGCTTTTACCTGCGTCCGAAGTTGTTCCTTGAACCATGATTGATTTAAATGTCATTTGATTATTATCTCATAAGCAACACCGCCTCTGCGGTGATTGCAGCCGTGTTATTGGATGCGCTGCTTGGAGAGCCCAAGCGCTGGCACCCGCTAATCGGCTTTGGCTGGCTGGCGAATCAACTTGAATGCAAATTAAATAAGAACCCGCAACCAATTACCGCACGTAGTATTGGTCTACTATCCTGGTTGTTATTATTAGCGCCATTTGTTGCAATCAGTTACTTTGCAGCACATAGCGCAATTGCCTGGCTGGCGGATGTCTTGTTGCTATATTTTTCCATTGGTGCGCGCAGCCTCATGCAACATGCGCAGCAAATTTATGTGCCGCTATCACAACACAAGCTTGATGAGGCACGGTATGCGATTAGCATGATTGTTAGCCGCGACACTTCACAACTGAATGAAACTGAAATCGCTACTGCCACGGTTGAATCAGTACTTGAAAACGGCAATGATGCAATTTTTGGCGCAATTTTCTGGTTTATATTACTAGGCGGAGCTGGTGCATTGATGTTCAGGTTAGCCAACACACTGGATGCCATGTGGGGCTACCGCACACAGCGTTTTCTCTACTTTGGCTGGGCGACGGCACGTTTGGATGACTTGCTTAATTTAATACCCGCACGATTAACCGCTTTGAGTTATGCGCTATGCGGATCCACTTTAAGCGCAATCAAATGTTGGATGACCCAAGCCAGCACTTGGTACAGCCCCAACGCAGGCCCGGTGATGGCAACCGGTGCCGGTGCACTACAAGTAAAACTAGGCGGCCCAGCCGTGTATCACGGCACAACTAAACAACGTCCCACATTGGGTATGGGCGAGCCTGCTAATCCAAGCCATATTTTGAGTGCAATAAGCCTGGTCAAACGTAGCCTGCTGTTGTGGTGTGTGGTGATTATTGTTGCAACAATTTTAGGAAACACATACTTTGCTTGAACATGGCGGCAATTTAAACCTAGCAGCAGCACAATACGGCATTCCGCTTGAAGATTGGCTGGATTTATCTACTGGTATCAACCCAAACAATTATCCTATTGCAGAAATCCCTGCCAGTGCATGGCAAAAACTGCCCAGTGATCATGATGGCTTAGTTGAGGCGGCATGTGATTATTATGGCAGCCCGTTCGCACTGCCCACGGCAGGCTCTCAAGCGGCATTACAAATTTTGCCTAAACTTCGACAACCTGGCACAGTCGCCATGTTGGATCCCATGTACAAAGAACATGCGCACGCTTGGCAACGTTGCGGGCATCAAATTAGCACTTTTACCAGCTTGGAAGATGAGGATGTCATCAACACCGCAGACGTTGTGCTACTTTGCAATCCGAATAATCCGACCGCGACACAATTTTCACCCCAAGTTTTACTCAATTTACATGCCGAACTTGCAAGCCGCGGCGGTTGGCTGGTGGTAGATGAAGCCTTTATGGATGCAACACCGGCACACAGCATCGCGCAATATACTCATTTAGACGGGTTATTTGTACTGCGCTCGCTTGGCAAGTTTTTTGGTTTAGCCGGCGCCAGAGTTGGTTTTTTACTGGCGGCACCAACGTTGCTTAATCAACTGCAGGAAGAGCTTGGCCCTTGGGCGGTCGCTGGCACGAGCCGCTTTATTGCCAAGCAAGCCCTAAGTGATAAAACATGGCAACAAAGCACGCGCACGGAGCTCATGAAAAATAGTCGGCGCTTAGCAACATTGCTAGATCGCTACAGTTTACCCCCGCAAGCAGGAACCGCGCTATTCCAGTATGTGCCGATGCAGCAAGCAGTTGTCTTGCAACAACACCTAGCCAAACAAGGCATTTGGGTAAGGCTATTTGCTGAAACCCCAGCGTTGAGATTTGGCTTACCTGCTGAAGATGGCTGGGAGAGATTAGAAAACGCACTTAAAACGTTTTGAGCCTTATCGGCAAAATCAACGATTTACAAAGTGTATTCTAGGAACTGCTTCATTAAATGAAATCTGAGTCACGCTTGCGTAGTCAACTACCACTCTGAATAATCCTTTGAGTGGCATATTCAGTACATCTGCCAATATCGTGCGAATAACGCCTCCATGCGTCACCACGGCTATATTTTTACCATGCGAGTGACTGCTTACTTCCTCTATAAACAGTTTAGTTCTGGCATGAAGCTGTGAAAAAGTTTCGCCATTAGGTGGCGATAAATTGGCATAATCGTTCGCCCAAGTATCAAACAAATCACGCGGAATATTGTCCCACGCCTGCATTTCCCAATCACCAAAATGCAGTTCTTTAAGCCGCTCATCGACCTGGGTTTTGCCCAAGTTAAGTGCGTGCGCTAATTTAGCACAACGCTGCAGCGGGCTCGTATAAACGGTATCGAATTGAATATGCGCTAGCTTCTTCACTAAGGCATCGCGCTCATTCTCAAAATTTTCTGAAACATCCACATCGCTCTGCCCATAACAAATACTTGGCAGAATATCCAATGAGGTGTGGCGGATAAGGTGCAAGTTCACAGTTGCTGATACCAGGCGAGTAATCCAAAATAAAACGCCAACTCTGTCATTTGCTGCATGGCGCCTAAGCAATCTCCCGTATAGCCACCTAAGCAATGTTTGATTTTACTGCGCCACCAAATCCATACTAAACTCATTGGCACTAAACAATATAAGCCCAACCAAAACCAGTCCATCTCATTCAATAGAAATGGTGAAAAATTCCAATAAATAAAAGGGATAGGCAAAATAGCCAATAAACTTGCCGTGATTAGGTCTGTCATGCGAACATTTGTAGCTAATGGCTTGGCCTTGCCACTTGCTTTTACGTAACTTAAATTGGCCATGACATATACTGCACTTAAGCGACTTAGAGCGTGCCCAATCACCAGAATGAATGGTAAAAAATAGGCAGGTAAGGCGTTTAATGCCTGAAATTTTGCAAATAACATTAAAAATAAAGCCACTGCACCATAAGTGCCCAACCGTGAATCTTGCATGATAGTGAGTATTTGCTCACGACCCCAGCCGCCACCTAAGCCATCTGCACTATCTGCCAAACCATCCTCATGAAAAGCGCCAGTGATATAAATGGTTGTTGCCATACTAAGCAATACCGCAATACTGACTGGGAAAATATTGCTTGCTAGCAAAAAAGCACCTGCGCCAACCATGCCTACCACGACACCCACAAGCGGAAAATATTTAATTGAATGATTCAGATCATCGGCGTGAAAGTCCGCAAAAGCAGGAATTGGAATGCGGGTAAAAAAGCCCAAGGCTAACAAAAAGTGGCGCCACTCGTTGCGCAGGCCATTTAACATGCCTCATCTGCCTTGGAGCTCACGCCAGCACTTTCGAACGAGGCCATGTCATTTAGAAAGTTAACGGCAGCCTGCACTAAAGGATACGCCAAGGCTGCACCTGTGCCTTCACCAAGACGCAAACCTATATCTAACAGAGGAACAACTCCTAGATGCTCCAACAATCGGCGATGCCCAGCCTCACCAGAGCAATGCGTAAATACACAGTATTGCAAAATGTCAGCTTGTAATTTGTAAGCCACTAACAGAGCTGCCGTGGCGATAAACCCATCAATCAACAGCACCGTTTTTTGTTCTGCGGCAGCTAACATTGCTCCCGCCATCATCGCGATTTCGAAACCGCCAAACGTCGCAAGTACCCGCAAGGTGTTGCCGCCATTCAGCTGATGAAAGCTCAGCGCCTGTTTAAGAACCGCTGTTTTTTGGGTTAATCCAGCATCATCTAAACCCGTGCCACGCCCTACGCATTCCTCTAGGGGGAGATTACATAACAAACTCATTAAACAGCTAGCCGACGAAGTGTTGCCGATACCCATTTCGCCGAAACCAAATACATTACAACCAGCTGATATTTCTTTTTTAGAAACCTCTGCACCGGCAGTGAGTGCTTGCTCACATTGCAACATCGACATCGCTGGTTCATGTAAAAAATTACCGGTACCCAAACCCACTTTGGCATGTATTAAATCGGGATGCGCTTCAAAAGTATGATTTACCCCTGCATCTATCACTCGCAGTTGCATATTGTTTTGACGTGCAAAGACGTTAATTGCCGCCCCACCTTGCAGAAAGTTAAGCACCATTTGCGCAGTAACCGCTTGCGGATAAGGGCTAACTCCAGCCTCTACAATGCCATGATCGCCGGCGAACACCAACATGGTAGCGCCTGACAATCGTGGCGATAAAGTTTGTTGAATCAGGCCAATTTGTAATGCAATCGCCTCTAAACTGCCCAAAGACCCTAATGGCTTGGTTTTAGTGTTTATTTTATTGAGCAGAGCACCTTCAAGTGCTCGGTTCAACGGCGTAAGATTTGGCTGAGTGATATTAAATTTCATAAACACAGATTTTACATGAGAGCGCTATGAAATATTACTTGGGCGCTCAATTAAGATTTCATTAAAAATCGGCGCGTGCGCCTATCAACACAGACCGCTCCCCTGCCGGTGAAATATCTTTCAGGAATGACGCATGTTCACGGATTTCCTGATTCAGCAGATTATTAACTTTAGCGAATAGCTCAATATTTAATTTGGTTGGTAGTTTGTAGGCAAGCAATGCGCTCACATCGGTATAACCGTTTGTCACTAATTCTTTCGCTGCCGTATGGTTTTGTTTAAAAGCATGCAGCGCATCTAAACGTGCGCTAAAGCCATTAAGTTGATATTGCAAACCTGTACCTAGGCGCAATGGAGTTATGCGTGGCAAGTAGTCGCCGGTGCGCTTTTCTTTTGCATTGACATAATCGCCACGTATCGTTAAATCCAGATTATTGGCGATATTAAATTTGCCTTCACCTTCCAGCCCTTTAAACACTGCGGGTACTGCTCTAAATTGCGCTTCAGGCAAGTTTGAAATAATGTTACCGGTAGCAAACAGGCCGATAAAGCTACTAAAGCGGGTGTAGTAAGCGCCTATGCTTAATGAGTTTTTAGCATCTTTCCAACGTATTTGTGCATCAATGCCGTTTGAGCGCTCTTTGTCAAAATTGCCATTGCCGACTTCATATTGGCCCGTGGCAATGTGCGCACCTTTGGCATAAAGTTCAAAATAGCTTGGCGCTCGCTCGTTGTGTGATAAGTTGCTAGTGAGAGACCAATGGCTATTAATGCTGTACAAGCCGCCCAAGGCAAAACTATTGGGGTTAAAGCTGTTTTTTCTCGCCGCACCAAAATCAACATGATCTTTGGAATCTACTCTGGTGTGACCCAATCTGCCGCCAAAGGTGATTTTATGGGCGTTAACAGGTAATTCTTCATATAAATACACGGCGTTGTTTTGTGTATGTACGCTTGGAACAAACGCTTCATCCCCTAAAGCTTCAAAGTTGGTGTTGTCGAATTGGAAGCCCAATACGCCATCCAGCTGTAAGTTATTCGCCAGTCCAATTTTGGCATGCCCGGCTTCAAGGCTGCCCTCCATGCCCTGATTTTTGAACGTGGTGCCGACTGTGCCATTGTCAATTTCCTGATGTTGGTAATCGGTATGTGCAAGGCGCACTTTAACGCGGCTAACGATGCTGCCTAACTCGCTAAATTCCGAGGCAACATCCCAACGGTCGCTTTTCATATCAACGCGAACAGTCGGTTCTGCCACTGTGCCGTAATTATTTCTGAAGCCTGAGTATGATGCCCCCAGGTAGCCATGATCAAAAGTAAGTGATGCGCCAATCGCGCCGCCATCACTATTCGCGCTACTGTTGATTAGCTTGCCATGATGCTCACGTAGTGTATTGTCAGCGCTGTTTTTTCGACTTGAAACTGCATAGCCCGGAATATTCAAATCACTGGTTTTTCGGGTGTAAGCATCGGCATGGATGACGATTTTTCCATTACCTACATCGACCACACCGGCTAAATTGTTTTGACTGTCCGGACCGCCAGCACGTGCTTCTGCACGACCGACGATGCCATTTAGTTGTTCAGTCGGAATGCGGTGGTCAATGGCGTTCACCACGCCGCCAACAGCGCTGCCGCCGTAGAGCAGGGCAGCAGGCCCGCGCACAACATCAATTTGTTCGATGATTAGTGGGTCAACGGTCACTGCGTGATCAAAACTCAAACTGGACGCGTCCAAAACGCCAATACCATTTTGCATAATGCGCACACGCTCGGCATCGAGGCCGCGAATTACCGGGCGTGAAGCATTGGGGCCAAAATGTGTGGTCGCAACGCCGGGTATGCCATTGAGGGTATCGCCAAGCGTGCTTTCACGTCTAAGAGATAATTCTCTGCCGTTTAATGTGGAAACAGGTACAACCATTTCATCAGAACTCACGCCCAAAGGGTTGCCTGTTACGGCTACGGTAGGCAAGCTGATGGTTGCGTTTTGCTCTGCCGCAGAAATTTGGCTTGAAAATAGTGCCGATAGCATGATTAGTAGCGGCTTAAAAGCGAACGCATACGTTGCGCGCGTGTATGGGTTGTAATACATATGATTAACCTCAAAAATAAAAGCAAACAGCCAGCGAGTTCATGAAAAACTGCTGGAATCTAAATTCAGATGCTAGTTATTTGAGGTGGGGCACGAGCTGAGTAAGCCGTGAAATATCGGGAGGAAAAGCTGACAGACTGGCAGATGATAACTATCGGACTGGTTTTAATAGCAGCGATAGCAAAGGCAGGGAGTTGCAGACCACTGGCAATTTTTGCGTAGCTGATACATTGCTCGCACTGTTCCGCAGTCGTGTGTTTATATTGTGATTCCTGTTCTTGCTGACCATGCTTCTCGGCATCGAGGATGTGGCTGATTTCGTGCGTAGCAACGCCTATTTGCGTCAATGCAAATAGAAACACAAGTGCTAGATGAATGGCAAATCGTTGTAACATGCTGCTGATTTTAACAGACTTTTTATAAAAACTTTCTTTGCATGGAGTGCGGTATTAAACGCGCTCAAATACCTTCCCCATCTAAAAAAACCATTTCTATTATTTCACCTACCCTATCTTTAAGACAAACTCTCAATTGATATAAATCAATGTTCGCGCGCATATTGACATTTAGAATGCGTCATACGGAAATTCCGTAAAAACTAATGATGGATTATCAGGGTAAGGGGGGTGATGATGGCGACGCAACAATATAAAGCATGGTCAGTGGTGATTGCGAGTACGCTGGCATTTACCGTGTGCTTCATGATCTGGATGATGTTTGCCGTCATTGGCATTCCTATTAAAGAAACGCTTGGTCTTAATGAAACGCAGTTTGGTATATTGATTGCGACCCCCGTGCTGACTGGTTCCCTTATTCGCCTTCCATTAGGCATGTGGACTGACAAATTCGGTGGGCGCATCGTATTCTTTATCTTGATGTTATCTACCGTTGTTCCTATCTACCTTATTTCAAAATGTACAGAATACTGGCAGTTCTTGGTGGCTGGCTTGTTCGTAGGTGTGGCTGGCGGTTCGTTTACCGTGGGCATTTCTTATTGCGCACGCTGGTTTCCTAAAAACCAGCAGGGGCTGGCGATGGGGATATTCGGCGCCGGCAACACCGGTGCTGCAGTCACCAAATTAGTGGCACCGCTGATTGTTGTAGGGTTTGGCTGGGCGATGGTGCCGCAGGTATATGCAATCATGATGCTGGTGATGGCGATTCTGTTCTGGTTCTTTACATTTTCAGATCCGTCTCACAGCACTAGCAAATCAGTCACCATGCGTGAGCAGTTGGTTGTTTTGAAAGACCCTAAGGTTTGGAAATACAGCCAGTATTACTCTATCGTGTTTGGCGGTTATGTTGCGCTGGCGTTATGGATGACCAAATACTATATTGGTGAATATGGTTTTGATCTAAAAACAGCCGCGCTGATGGCCGCTGCATTCAGTATTCCAGGTGGTGTGTTACGTGCTGTGGGAGGCTATTATTCTGATAAATTCGGCGCACATACCGTGACTTGGTGGGTGCTTTGGGTATCTTTAGTATGCTTGTTCTTTCTTTCCTATCCGCAAACTGATATCTCAATTATCACGATAAAAGGTCAACAGACTTTTCATGTCGGTCTTGATGCTACATGGTTCACCGTCATCATGTTCACCATGGGCATTGCATTCGCGATTGGCAAGGCGTCAGTGTTTAAATACATATCCGATGATTATCCGCACAATATAGGCGTTATTTCCGGCGTGGTGGGCCTAGCAGGCGGTTTAGGAGGCTTTTTAATGCCGATTATGTTTGGCGCTTTACTCGATTTTACTGGCGTACGCTCATCTGCCTTCATGCTGATGTTCGGGATTGTCTGGGTATCACTCATCTGGATGTATTGGACCGAAGTGCGTCCAGTGAAAATTGACCGCCATCATGCAAGACAAGCTTTAAAACAAGCAGTATCAAGTTAAGTCGTATCAACTTAGGGAGAATAAATATGTCAACCAATATTAAAGACTGGAACGTAGAGGACAACAGTTTCTGGGAGTCAACGGGTAAAAAAATTGCCTATCGCAATCTGTGGATTTCCGTACCGGCGTTGCTGTGCGGTTTTGCCGTATGGTTGATGTGGGGCATCATCACCGTGCAAATGAGTAATCTTGGCTTTCCGTTCAGTAAAGATGAGCTGTTTACACTGACGGCGATTTCAGGGTTGGCCGGCGCCACCATGCGCATACCGTCTTCATTCTTTATCAGACTTGCCGGTGGCCGTAACACCATTTTTCTGACGACTGCGATGTTGATTACACCAGCCATTGGTACCGGTATTGCCCTGCAGCATCCGGAATGGCCGTTGTGGGCATTTCAACTGATGGCTCTGTGGTCTGGCGTTGGCGGCGGCAATTTTGCTGCTTCAATGTCCAATATCAGTACATTTTTCCCAAAACGTTTACAGGGTACAGCACTGGGGATCAATGCCGGTTTAGGTAACTTTGGCGTGACCACGATGCAGATTCTTATCCCGCTGGTAATGACAGTGGGTGTGTTTGGTGCTTTTGGTGGCGACTCAGTGGCATTGGTTAAAGATAGTGGCTGGATTTTAGGAAAAATCACTGCCGGCACGCAAACTTACATTCAGAACGCCGGTTTTGTCTGGATTCTGTTGTTATTGCCTTTATCGGTCTGGGCTTTTTTTGGCATGAATAACTTGCTACCAATTTCAGCCGATGCCGGAAAAACCTTGTTTTCATTCATCAAGATTACCTGGCTTTATACCTTGGCATTTCTACCGGCAATTGCTGGCTTGTATCTTTATCTTCCAGCACCTACCGGACTTGGTTTGTTAAATATGTGGGTTGCAATGCCGCTAATCATTGTTTCAACTTTGCTGGTGATGAAACTGGCGGCGTTCGGTACCATGAAAGAAAACATTGCCAAACAGTTTGCAATTTTCAAAAACAAGCACACTTGGTCGATGACAGCGCTCTATGTAGTAACTTTTGGTTCTTTCATCGGCTTTTCAATGGCTTTGCCACTTTCCATCACGGTGATATTTGGCGAACAGCATATTTTTGATGCTGTAACGCAAACCTGGTCACACGTGAAAAACCCGGCAGCACCTTCTGCCTTGACTTATGCCTGGATCGGACCTTTTGTCGGCGCGCTGATTCGTCCGCTAGGTGGCTGGATATCAGACAAGGTGGGCGGCTCTATTGTGACTCAGATCATCTCCGCAGTAATGGTGGCTGCTTCGGTCTATGCAGGTTACATCATGATGCAGGCCTACCACTCCGCCACGCCGGAGATTTACTTTGCCGAGTTTCTGGTGACTTTTGTGGTGTTGTTTGCCGCCACTGGCATCGGCAACGGCTCTACTTTTCGTACTGTGGGCGTGATTTTTGACCGCGTACAAGCTGGCCCGGTACTGGGCTGGACATCGGCTGTTGCTGCTTATGGCTCATTTATTGCGCCAGAAGTCATCAAAGGTCAAATCAAAGCGGGGACACCGGAAATGGCGATGTATGGTTTTGCCGTGTTCTACGCGCTGTGTCTGATACTCAACTGGTGGTTCTATCTTCGCGCTGGTAGCGAGATCAAGAACCCGTAAATTAAAACAAGTAAACCTGTAAAAAAGAATTAATCAAGGAGTCTGAGCGATGAGTCATTTTCTAGATAGGCTTAAATTTTTCGATAAGGTTAAGGCAACCTTCTCAAATAATCATGGCATTGTTACTAACGAAGACCGTCAGTGGGAAGACGTTTACCGTCACCGCTGGCAGCATGACAAAGTGGTGCGTTCTACCCATGGTGTGAACTGTACTGGCGGTTGTTCATGGAAGATTTTCGTTAAGAACGGTCTGGTTTCTTTCGAAATGCAGCAGACTGACTATCCACGTACCCGTGATGATTTGCCTGACCATGAGCCGCGCGGTTGCCAGCGCGGGGCTTCATTCTCCTGGTATCTGTATAGCCCGCACCGCATCAAACATCCTTTGATTCGTGGTCGCTTGATTGATCTTTATCGCGCTGAACGTAAAACCGGTAAAGACCCGGTAGATGCTTGGGCCGCTATTCAGGCTGATGAGAATAAACGTAAGTCTTACACTGCTGTACGTGGCTTGGGTGGTTTCGTGCGCACTTCCTGGGATGAAGTGAACGAGATTATTGCTGCGGCCAATGTTTATACAATTAAAAAATGGGGTCCGGACCGTATTTTCGGTTTTTCCCCTATTCCTGCCATGTCGATGATTTCTTACGCCGCAGGCTCCCGATACCTCTCTCTCATCGGCGCGGCCTGCGGATCTTTTTATGACTGGTACTGTGATTTACCTGCCGCCAGCCCGCAAACTTGGGGCGAGCAAACCGACGTGCCGGAATCGGCTGATTGGTATAACTCTACTTACATTATCATCACCGGTGCTAATCTGCCGATGACACGTACCCCTGATGCACACTTTGCCTCTGAAGTGCGTTATAAAGGCGCAAAAATCGTGGCGATGGCGCCGGATTATGCCGAGTTCTGCAAGTTTTCCGATTTGTGGATGCCAATCAAACAAGGTACGGACTCTGCGGCGTTCTTAGCGATGGGGCATGTGGCGCTGAAAGAGTTTCACATTCAGCAACAAGACCCGTACTTTCAGGAATACGCGCGTAAATATACCGATATGCCGATGCAGGTGATGTTACGTCAACAGGGTGATGCCTATGTTTCAGACCGCTTTTTGCGCGCCTCGGATTTTGATGACGCATTAGGCGAAACCAATAACCCGGATTGGAAAACCATTGTTTTTGACGAGAAAAGCAATGCGTATGTTGCGCCTAACGGCAGTATTGGGTTTAGATGGGGTGAAGAAGGAAAATGGAATCTACTGGAAAAAGGTGGCATCAACCAGCAAGAAACGCTGGCTCAGTTAAGTTGCATTGATGCGCGTGACGATGTGGTTTCTGTCGGCTTTCCGCATTTCACTCAAGGCGAAGATGATTTGTTATACCGCAATGTGCCGGTACGCAAAGTCAAGCTGGCAAATGGTGACGTGGCGTTGGTTGCTACCGTATTTGACCTGCAAATCGCCCAATATGGTATTGACCGCGGCTTGGGCGGTGACAATGTCGCCAAAGATTACGCTGATGCCAATGTAGCCTATACGCCGGCATGGGCGGAAAAAGTCACGGGTGTAAAAGCCGCAGATATAGAGCGTACCGGCCGTGAATTTGCCTATAACGCTTCCAAAACCCGTGGCAAATCCATGGTAATTATGGGTGCGGCGATTAACCACTGGTACCACAATGATTTGTCTTATCGTGCCATTATGAACTTGCTGCATATGTGCGGCTGTGTAGGGCAAACCGGCGGTGGCTGGGCGCACTATGTAGGACAAGAGAAGTTACGCCCGCAAGCAGGATGGGCGCCCATTGCCTTTGCATTGGACTGGATGCGTCCACCGCGCCATACCAATTCGACGTCTTACTGGTATTTCCATACCGACCAATGGCGTTATGAAACGCTTAGTGCCGACAGCCTGTTGTCCCCTGCCGGTAAAGGCAAAAACCGTGGCAACTCCATTGCCGATTACAACGTAAAAGCGGCACGCATGGGCTGGTTGCCATCCATGCCTAATTTCAATGCCAACCCAATTGAACTGGCTGAAGAAGCTATGAAAAACGGGGCTACCGATGAAGCTTCTGTCGCTAAATACGTGGCGAATAAGCTGAAATCCGGTGAGCTGGATGTGGCTTATGCCGACCCGGACAATCCAGTGAATTGGCCACGCAATCTGTTTGTATGGCGCGCCAATCTGATTGGAACTTCTGCCAAGGGACATGAATATTTCTTGAAACATTTGCTCGGTGCGCAAAATGGCGTGCTACAAGAATCCGGTGCTGGGCGTGGTAACAAGGAAGTAAAATGGCATGAAGATGCGCCCATCGGCAAGCTGGACTTAATGGTGGATATTAACTTCCGCCTCAATTCTACCGGCGCGTATTCTGACATTATTCTGCCGACCGCGACTTGGTATGAAAAGAATGACCTTAACACGACGGATATGCACCCGTTCATTCATCCGCTATCAGAGGCGGTATCACCAGGCTGGGAATCAAAATCTGACTGGCAGATTTTCAAGACCATTGCCAAGACTTTCGCGCCACTCGCTGAGAAGCATCTGGGCACCAAGAAGGAAGTGGTTGCTCTGCCGATGCAGCATGACTCAGCCGCTGAGCTGGCGCAGCCCTTTGGTGAAGTGAAAAACTGGAAAGAAGGCGATTGTGAGCCTATTCCGGGTAAAACCATGGCCATTATCAAACTGGTGGAGCGTAATTACGGCGATACTTACCGTAAGTTTATTGCGCTTGGTCCGTTGATGCAGAAACTCGGCAACAACATCAAAGGGATTGATTGGAACACTGATCAAGAATACGAGGAGCTGAAAAAACATAATGGCACAGTGAAAGAGCTAGGCGTCTCTTTTGGCATGCCATCATTATCTGAGGATATCGAGGTTTGTGATTCAGTGATGCGCATGGCGCCGGAAACCAATGGTGAAGTCGCGCATAAATCTTGGAGCGCATTGTCACATAAAACCGGTATTGACCATCATCACCTGTATGCCGGTCGTCATGAAGACAAGTTCACGTTCAAGGACATTCAGGCACAGCCACGTAAAATTATTACTGCGCCAACCTGGTCTGGTATTGAATCCGAGCATGTTTCCTACACTGCCGGTTACACCAATATCCATGAGCACATTCCATTCCGCACCTTGACCGGTCGTGCGCATTTTTATCAGGATCATGAGTGGATGCTGGATTTTGGTGAAGGTTTCTGTACTTACAAACCGATGGTGGATTTGGGCGAGTTGAATTCTCTACCCAAAAGCGTGACTTCTAAGCCGCATCTGGAATTAAATTGGATTACACCGCACTCCAAATGGGGAATTCACTCGTCTTATCAGGATAACTTGCGTATGTTGACGCTATTCCGTGGTGGCCCGTATGTCTGGGTGTCTGAAGATGATGCCAAGTCAGTCGGCATTGAAGATAATGACTGGGTAGAAGCCGTGAATCACAACGGTGCGACGGTAGCCAGGGCAGTGGTTTCGCAACGTATTCCACGTGGCATGGCAATGATGTATCACGCACAAGAGAAGAACATCAATGTGCCGGGGTCGCCAACGACAGGTAAGCGCGGCGGTATCTTGAATGCTGTGACTCGCGTCATCATGAAACCGACCAATATGATCGGTGGTTATGCACAGCTTTCATACGGTTTTAACTACTACGGTACGGTAGGCTGCCAACGCGACACCATGGTGGCACTACACAAAATTGCGGACAAGGATGTGGATTGGCTGGAACGCCCACTCACGCCAGAGCGTGAAGCACAACTTAACCCTGTCGGCATCGGCGCAAAATAAGGCATTAGGAGAACATTATGAAAGTACGCGCACAATTCGCCTTTGTCTTTAACTTGGACAAATGCATCGGCTGTCACACCTGCTCTGTGACATGTAAGAACGTCTGGACCAACAGAAAAGGCGTGGAATACGCCTGGTTCAATAACGTGGAGTCTAAACCTGGTGTTGGTTACCCAAAACAATGGGAGAACCAGGAAGTTTGGAAAGGCGGCTGGGAGCTTAAAAATGGCAAGCTGGAATTAAAATCCGGTAACCGAGCTTCCAAGCTGCTCAATATTTTCGCCAACCCGGATATGCCGGAGATAGACGACTATTACGAGCCGTTTACCTACAATTATGCACATTTGCAGAATGCACCGCTGTCGGAGGCTACACCAACGGCACGCCCGATTTCTCAAATCACCGGCGAGAGCATGGAAAAAATTAAATGGGGCCCGAACTGGGAAGATGACTTGGCAGGGGAGTACCATAAGCGCAGCAAAGACAAAAACATGGATAACATCCAGAAAGAGATGTATGGACAGTTTGAAAATACGTTCCATATGTATTTGCCGCGTATCTGTAACCACTGTTTGAATGCCGCTTGTGTGGCCGCTTGTCCATCAGGCTCTATCTATAAACGTGAAGAAGACGGCATCGTGCTGGTGGATCAAGATAAGTGTCGTGGCTGGCGCATGTGTATTTCCTCCTGCCCGTACAAAAAAGTGTTCTATAACTGGGAGTCTGGCAAGGCTGAAAAATGTATTGGTTGCTATCCACGCGTGGAATCAGGCATGCCGACGGTGTGTTCAGAATCCTGCGTTGGGCGCATTCGCTACAACGGCATCATGTTGTACGATGCCGACCGTATCGAAGAGCTTGCCAGCATGGAAAACGAGCAAGATTTGTACGAAGCGCAGTGCAGAATTTTCCTTGATCCTAACGACCCGGAAGTTATCGCAGCAGCACGGGCTGAGGGCATCAATGAAGACTGGCTGGATGCAGCACGCAAATCGCCCATCTGGAAAATGGCGATGGACTGGAAAATTGCTTTTCCGATGCATCCTGAGTTTCGTACCTTGCCGATGGTGTGGTATGTGCCACCACTTTCACCAGTGCAATCGCAGATTGATCAAGGCAATCTACCCGTTGGCCCAGATGGCGCAATTCCACTTGCAGGCACGATGCGTTTGCCAATTGAGTATCTGGCGAATCTGTTGACCGCCGGTAAAACCGCACCTATCGAAAGCGCCCTGAATCGTTTGATTGCAATGCGTAGCTATCAGCGCTCTGTACACGTAGAAGGCAAAGCAGATACACGTGCGCTGGATGCTGCTGGCATTACTGAAGATCAGGCTAAGGAAATGTATCGTTATCTGGCGATTGCCAATTATGAAGACCGTTTCGTCATTCCGACGGGTCATACGGAAGAAACGCTGGATGATGCATATGGATTCCAGGGTCAGAACGGCTTTAGCTTCGGTAACGACAGTTCGCATGGCGTTTCAAAAATTACACTGTTCCCGCGCCGCCGTAAAGATACGGTTGAACCAAAGGAACTCGCGCCATCAAGCGATAACAGTTAAGAGGGAATATTCATGAAAATATATAAATTGTTGTCGGTGTTGCTGGAATATCCAGACCAAGAGTTGGTTAATCACATTCCTGAACTACAAGAGGCAGTCCCTCAATTAGATGCTGATGCTGCAGAAACAGAGGCTTTGCATGGTTTTATCAATCACTTACAAAGCTTGCCAGTGACAGAGTTACAGGCTGATTACGTTAAAACTTTCGATATGGTGCCAGAGCACAGCTTGCACCTCACACATCATTTATTTGGGGATGATAAAAACCGCGGTCCGGCGTTGATTGATTTAGGCGAATTATATAAGGATTATGGTGTGGAGGTCGTAGGCAATGAGTTGCCGGACTACTTACCTTTAATTCTTGAGTTTACAGCTTATCTTGATGATAACGAAGGTACAGTATTTTTAGCGGATGCAAAAAAAGTTTTAGGTGTGCTGACCGAAAATTTAACGAAAGCGGAAAGTCCGTATGCGGCATTGCTTTCAATTGTTGAAAATCGGGCAACACTTAGCAAGTTAGCGGCATAAAGGAGAACAAAATGGATTTACATAATTTTCTTTACGGTATTTATCCTTACATAGCACTCAGTGTGTTTTTGTTGGGTAGCTGGTTACGTTTCGACAGAGAGCAGTACACATGGAAAAGCGATTCCAGTCAGTTGCTATCCAAAGCCAATATGCGCCTGGGCAGTAACTTGTTCCACGTAGGCATTATTGCGATATTTTTCGGCCATGCAGTCGGTTTATTGACGCCACACAGTGTATTCACCGGCCTAGGTGTTTCTGATATGACGCACCAGATGATCGCCATTTGGGCGGGTTCCATATTTGGTGGGATGTGTTTAGTTGGTGGCGCGATTTTATGGCTGCGTCGTATGTTCAATCAACGCGTGTCAGCCGTCAGCCGTGGTTCGGATAAATTCATCCTGACATGGCTGCTGATCACCTTGCTGCTTGGACTTTCCACCATTCCGGTGTCCATTGGGCATGCTAACCATGATAACCCGGCCGTGATGATTGCGTTGGCAGAGTGGGTGCAAAGTATCATTTACCTGCATCCTGATCCATCACTGCTTAATGGCGTGGATACCATTTTCAAAGTGCATCTGTTCTTTGGCATGACCGTGTTTTTAGTATTTCCGTTTACGCGTATGGTACATGTGTGGAGCGCGCCATTCGGTTATGTTGCAAGACCATACCAAATCGTGCGTAGTAAACGATTCCGCTAGCAAGATATATCCAGATGCGTGATGTCTCAAAATTTTTAAGTGGTTTTCGGCGTTTTCAACAGAATTACTTGGGCAAGCAGCACGAGTTGTTTGACCAATTGGTTCAGCAGGGTCAACGCCCGAGGGCGTTGGTGATTGCCTGCTGTGATTCGCGTTGTGACCCGGCGCTACTTACCGATTGCGACCCTGGTGATATGTTCGTGGTGCGCAATGTTGCTAATCTGGTTCCCCCCCATGTTCAGGCCACGTACTTTGCGGCCACGACTTCAGCCATTGCGTTTGCGGTTCATAATCTGGAAGTTGAGCACATTATCGTGATGGGGCACGCCCAGTGTGGCGGCATCCGCGCTTTGATGGAACATAAAGCACCTACGTGTAACGAAGAAGAGTTGATCGCCAAATGGCTGGGTATTGCAGAAGATGCGCGCCAGCAGGTATTGCGGAAACTTAAAGATAAACCGATGCCTATGTTGACCCATGCCTGTGAGCAATCTGCCATTTTAGTCTCTCTAGAAAATCTGATGTCTTATCCCTGGATCAGCAGTAGAGTGCATCAAGGCAAATTAGCATTGCATGGCTGGTATTTTGATATGCAAAGCGGTGAATTGTATGAATATCAGCCTGAAAGCGGCGCATTTGAGGTGCTGGTTGATAAGCCGGTTACATGCCAAATGTAGCAATACGACATAATGCTGCAACCGGAATAAGTTAAAAGTAATTTAAATAGTAACAAGTTAATTTTGAGTAAAGGATTTTGTGATGAATAATCAGTTAAGTATTTCTGTATTTTCCGCTTTGTTAGCGCTGTGGGCATTGCCGGCTTTGGCAGATGAAGCTGCTAAACCTGCGCCACCTGAAACCCTGCTGGATGCCATTAAAGCAGGCAAACCCATGACTAACTTTCGGTTACGTTACGAGAATGTGGATCAGGAAGGTTATCAATCCACGGCAACAACTGCACCTAAACTTGAAACAGGCAAAGCCTTTACTTTGCGCAGCTTAATCGGCTGGCAAACCGCCCCTTTTAATAGTTTCAGCTTTGCCGCACAAATTACCGACGTGCATGAATTTAACGATAACTTTAACGACCGCCGTGATAACGTGCCAGAGCCGGGCAAGAGCGCATATCCTAACATCGTTGACCCTGGCTACACCGACGTCAACCAACTGTATGTGGACTGGACCGGCATTAAAAACACCAAACTGCGCTTAGGCCGTCAACAGCTTAATCTGGACAATGTACGCTTTATCGGTGACATCGGTTTCAGGCAAAATATGCAAGTGTTTGATGGCGTTTCGGTACTGAATAAAAGCGTCCCCGATGTAGAAATTTTTGCCGCGCACTTTGGTAAAGTGCGTCAAATCACCACCAAACTGCGCGACGGTAATATCGACATTATCAATGCAAAATACAAGATATCTCCCACCGAATCACTGATTGGCTACGGCTATCTGATTGATGTTGCCAATTTGGGACAAAACGGCGGGGATTCAACTGCAATTGGCACTGCAGCACAAGGCGGCAATGGCTTGGGAGCCAGTCAAGACTCGGTTAGCAGCGCCACTACTGATGCCAGTAGTAGAACTTTTGGTTTGCGTTTAGATGGGGCACGTAAAATCAGCGATGATTGGAAAGTGCTTTACACCGCAGAGTACGCCAAACAGGATGACTATCGTGGCGGCAGTTCGCTGATTGATGCTCACTATTTCAAACTCGGTGGCGGAGCAGGCTATGGCGCATGGTCATTGCGCATCGACCATGAAAAGCTTTCCAGCAACAGTGGCAGGTATGCTTTTCAAACACCATTAGGCACTAATCACCTGTTTCAAGGCTGGGCTGATGTGTTTCTCACCACGCCACGGCAAGGCATGGAGGATACCTTTATTACTTTTGCCGGCAGTATCGAGAAAGTAAAACTATATGCGGAATACCATGTATTCAAATCCGATGAGAGCTATCAATCACTTGACGGCCAATTTGGCGACAAATACGGCACCGAGTTTGATGCCAGCGTGACTTATCCGTTCAGCAAAGAGCTGACGGGTAAAGTTGAGTACGCTAAATTCAATGAAAGTGACGTGTATGGCACCTCGCTGCAAAATGCGGCGCGTAAGGGCGATAAGGAAATCATTTGGGTGACGGGAATGTACACGTTTTAACTTCAGGTCATGCACGAGAACTTTTTTCCCCTACAGTGTTAATTGATTATAATTAGCCAATTTAGGGTTGTTCCAATGAGTTCTTATAGTGAAATCAGCGCGCATGATTTATCAGTAATGTTGACAGCACAACCATTACTATTGGTTGATGTTCGTAATGATGACGAAGTGGCACGTGGCATTATTCAAGGTGCCGTGCACATTCCGTTGGCCATGCTGCCTGTGCAATATGAGTCATTAGCCAAAGCTGAAAACATTGTGTTTTACTGCCACAGTGGTGTGCGTTCTGCGCATGCAGCAGCTTTTGCGGCTAGTAAGGGCTCTAAACATGTGTTTAATTTAGCTGGCGGAGTTTTGGCTTGGAACAAGGCGGGCTATTCCTTTGTGCATCAAAACAACACGCCAAAAAATGAAGAGAAAAAGAAATAATGGAATTTGATAAAGAAGTCGATGCCACCGGACTTAATTGCCCACTGCCTATTTTGCGCTGCAAAAAAGGCTTGAGCGAACTGGGGGCTTCACAAGTATTAAAAGTTATCTCAACTGATGCTGGCTCGGTAAAAGATTTTAATGCTTTTTGTGTACAAACGGGTCATGAACTGTTGCAGCTAGATGAAGATGAGACATCCTTTACGTTTTATATTAAAAAGCGCGCAAATTAGGTTGGAAATTATCATAGATATCTCCCTGCATTTGCAAAGCGACTCATGGACATCCTGATGTAGGAGCGGCGCCCACGCCGCGAGGGTTGTTG